>JAYUXE010000061.1:0-2606 GCA_043753165.1 Archangiaceae bacterium
GCGACCACGGTGCGCAGCGCGGCGAGCTGTTCGGGCAGCTGCTCGAGCGCGTCGAGAAACAAGGTGAGGCGCGCGGTGGCGTTGTTGCCGAAGCGGGGGCGGTTGGGCACGCGGCCGCGCTGGCGGGTCCAAGCGCTGAAGTCTTCGAGCCATTCGGCCTGACTCGAGAACGCCGCGTTCGCGTCGAGCCGCGTGAGCAGCGCGTGCAGCTTGCGAACGCAGCGGTTGTTCGGATCCGCAGCCGAGAAGCGCGTCACGAAGTTCGCGGGATCCATGAGGCTTGCTTCGGGCGGAATCGCCAGAGCGGTATTCGAGATGTCGGACGCACCCATTCTTCGTTTGCTCTTAGCAGCCCCTCACGGCAGTGCGTGCAGCAGATACGGAATCACGCGGCCGTCGGTGACGATCGCCATGTGGTCGAACCTGTCGGACGAGAAATACACGACCGGCGCATTCAACTTCGGCACGCGGTCATAGAGGTACGGCACGTCGTCGAGCTTCGTCGCCTGCGGATGCTTCGACAAAAACCAGTCTGACCGCTGCGCCGTCTCGAACCCGACCATCACCAGCTGGTGTCCCGGCGCTTCGACCCAAACCTGAAATTCCTTGTCCGACCCATACAACCCATCGAGCAGCACCACCTGCTTCAGCTGCGGGTGGGCAAGCCACGCGGCGACGTTCTTGAACCCACCGCTGTGCGCGACCACCACCACCGGACCTTCGGGCCGCTTGAGCTTCGCGCGCGCGAAGGCTTCCGTCAGCAGCGCCTCGAGGTCATCCCAATACATCGGGTCCGTGCGCCACGACGGCGTCTCGGGCACGACGAACACCGCGTTCCGCCCGCTGTCGCGAAACTGCGTCGCAAGCCGGTGCTCGAAGAACGCCGAGTCGGCCGAGCTGTAATAGCCGTGCAGGTAGACGACAGTCGCCGCGCTCTGCGGTTTGTAGAAGGCCGGCCGCCACACGTGCACCGGCCCTTTCCCTTCGACGCCAAACCGCGTGTGCCGCCCGTCTTCCAACAGCTGGTCGACCCACTCGCGCGCCGTCGTCGCCGCGACGAGCTGCGCCGCGGGTGTCTCTGCGGGGTCGACTCCACCGTCCCAGAGCGCCGCCAGCAGCGCGAGCGTCAGCCCCGTCACTCTTTCTTCGCCGTCGCCTTCTGCGTCACGAGCATGTGCTTCTGCAGCTTCTTGTCGAGATAGCCGTAACGGAAGGGCAGCGGCTCGGCCTTTTCCCACAGCTTCTTGAAGTCGGCGTTGTAGGTCGGGTTGCCGGCGAGAAACGATTCGTCGAAGCGGCCGAACGTCGTCTGGCTGAAGCCCTTCGCGGTCGCGAACGTGGGAGGAACGCCGGTGCTGTCAGAGAACATGAATTCCATGTGGTCGAGCAGGTAGTCGCGAATGACCGAGAAGTTCGGGCGCCACAGCAGGTAGCTGGCGGCCTTCGTCATCGCGACGATTTTGCCCTTCTGGTCGAGGTGCGCCTTCATCCCCGGGTCTTTGCCGAAGTGCTCATCGTCGAGGTTCTGCGCGAAGTGCCGGTGCGTCTTGGCGTTGGCGGCATCGCCCTTCTTCTGAAACTTGAGTTCCATGTTGCTGAACGCTTCCGAGAAGTCCGGCGACGTCCAGCCCTGCTTCAGCAGCTTCGCGTCTTTCTTCGCGAGCTCGTCGACGTCGGCCTGCGTGATGCCGTGCAGCGAGCCGTCGGGCTCGACGCGAACGTAGCGAAGCGACACCGGCTCGTACCCGTGAACCGCGAGCGCGATGAGGAAGAAGGACAGCTGTCCGGGAAGCTCGCCGCGCTGACCCTTCATCAGGTTTTCCGTCTTGCTGTCGTTGGCGGTGAGCAGACCGGCCGACGTCTTGCGAATGAGGTCGAGGCTCGTCTTCAGCTGCTTGCTGTCGACCTGGTTGATGCGGCGCGGGTCGCCGGCGTGCTCGAGCGACATCGTGGTGATTTCCTTCGCCTCGGGCCAGGTGGTCAGCGCCGAGATGAGGTCGCCGCCGCCAAACGGGTAGACGACGGTGGTCGGCAGGCCCTGGGGCTTGAGCTTCTGCAAGAACGGCGAGGCGACGTTGATCCACGTCTCTTTGTACTTGTCGGTGCGCTTGCGCAGCTCTTTGCAGTGCTCTTCGACGACCTTCGGGTCGATGTTCTTCGGCAGCTCGGCGTCGCCTTCGCACGCGACGACGCGGAACAGCAGCTTCGCCTCGTTGGTGAAGTCCAGGGTGGCGGGTTCGCCGGCGGCGAGAATCA
The DNA here is from genome assembly GCA_043753165.1 of Archangiaceae bacterium. Lineage (GTDB taxonomy): Bacteria > Myxococcota > Myxococcia > Myxococcales > Myxococcaceae > JAGSPQ01. The sequence continues at coordinate 2,257 of JAYUXE010000061.1, forward strand.
ACGCGAGGGGAAGAGCGAGCATGCCCGCGCCTTACTACAGTCCCCCTGCGTGAGAATCTTTGTGGTGTTCGCGCTGGTCTGTGGGTGCAGTCCATCGGTCGTCACGATTCCAGCCGGGCCGGACGAGGTGCCGGCGCCGGGCTGCGACGGCGGGAAGCTGTATGGCGAACCACCGCCGCCGTATTCCGTCACCTTCGACGGTACGACGTACACCGTGCGCAATGGCCAGGTGTGGAAGCCGGCAGGGGATGGCACGGGGCAGTTGTTGGCCACGCTCTACGACCCGCACTTCGCGTCGATGTTCGAGCTGCAGGGCTGCACGATTCTGCGGCGCAACGAGGATGGGTCGG
>JAYUXE010000062.1:0-2606 GCA_043753165.1 Archangiaceae bacterium
GCCGGGTCTCGCGTCAGCTCGAGCCGGTGCGATTCCCAGCCCTGGTTCGCCCGCTGCAGAGCGCGGATTTGGTAGTCCTGCGGCGTGCCCGACCTCTGAAACGTCAGCGACCGTTTCGCGAGGTCCACCGACAGCGCCCACGGCAACAGCACGTCGATGCCGAGCACCACCTCGCAGCCCTTTCCTTCTTCCAGCGCCACCTTCACCGGCACGTAGCGCTGACCACCGAACGTCAGGCCGCGCAGCGTGAGCTCGGGCAGCGCGCGCGTCGAGCCGTCGGGGAAGTGCACCTCGACCTGGCCTTCCACCGACGGGCCGTCTTCGAAGCAGCCCGCCGTCGCGCTGGACACGGGCGAGCCCACGTCGAAGAAGATGAGCGCCGGGACGCGGAACACTTCGCCGCGCGCCATCAAGCGCATCGGGCCCGCGGCGAGCGAAACGGTCAGCTTCGACAAATCGTCCGACGGCGCGGGACGCGAATCGCGGGCACACGCGGCGAGCAGCAGGGCCGCGAGCGCACCCGTCCTCAAGGTTTCTTCGGCGCCGTGTAGTCGATGACCTGCGTGCCGGCGGGAGCGACCAGCTTGAACCTCGACGCGTCGACTCCGGTGTTCTGCTTCATCGTGCCGAACGAGATCGCGTTTTCGCTGCCGTCAGGGTCGATGACGGTGCTCTTCATCACCGTCGCCGACTTCGGCTCGACCTCGAGCAGCACCTTCTGAAACCGCGGGTCAGGCTTCAACGGCGTGAGCTCGAGCTGCGTGCCTTTGCAGGCCGCACAGTCTTTCTTCACGATCGAGAACTCGTCGGCGAGCTTGCCCTGGCCCCAGAGAAACGTGACCGAGGCCGACAGCTGGCTGGTGTTCATCGCCATCGTGGTCATCGTCATCGCTTCGGGGTCCAGCGCGACGACCTTGTCCTTCGCGAGCACGAACGTACGGGCCGACGGCTTCTCGTAGTCCCACCGCATCTGCGCCGGCTTCGCGTACGTCACCTTGCCGCTGCTGCTCTGCGTGCGTTTGAACGCCTTGTACGTGTAGTCCTGCTTGAAGTCGGCGGTGAAGTCGGTGGTCTTTTCGTAGAACGCCTGCATGCGATCGACGAGGTCCTTCACGTCGGCCGGCATCGCCGCCTTTTTGACGTCCGCCGGCTTCACGTCCAGCGGCTTCGGCTGGGTCAGCAACAGCAGCATCAAAACGTGGACCATGTGGCCTCCGGATTAACAGACGAACGGCTCTGGAAGACCTTCATTTCGAGAACGAAGTTCAGCGTGGCCAGAAGATGTAGACGGCGAACAACACGAGCAGGCCCACCCCGATGATGATGCGCGGGTAGAGGAAGGTGCGGGCGCCCTCTTTCATTTCGTCCAGGTTTGGATCTTCGCGCTTCACTTCGGCTCGGGGGGATACAGCCGCTTGCGCTGCTTCACCGAGAGCCGGAAGAAACGGGCCCGGAGCTCGGCCGTCTCGGGCTCGGTGAGGTCGCCCATCTTTCCGGACTTCTCGAGCCGCCACGAGACCGCGCGGCTGATGCAGGCGCTGGCCGCAGCCGAGATGTTGAAGCTCTGCGTGAAGCCGAACATCGGAATCCAGAACGTGCCGTCGGCGAGGTCGAGCACGTCTTCCGAGACGCCGTACCGTTCGTTGCCGAACACCAGCGCGACCTTCTGGCTGAAGTCGACCTCGAACAGGCTCTTGCCGCCCTCGCGAATCGCCGACACGAGCACCTTGAACCCGCGCGCCTTCAACGCCGCACTGCACGCCGCGAAGTCGTCATAGCGATGAAGGTCGAGCCACTTGTCGCAGCCCTGGGTCACCTTCCAGTTCGGCGTCCACGGCACCTTCGGGTTCGTGACGATGTGCACTTCTTGAATGCCCATGCCTTCACACGTGCGCAGCACGGCGGCCATGTTGAAGTGGTCTTCGAGGCGATCGAGCACGACCGTCAGCGTGCGCGTGCGGTGGGCGAGCACCTCTTCGATGCGTTCCTTCCGCGGAGGCAGCAGCAGGTCTTCGGGCATCGGCCCGAGCACGGCGGGTTCGTAGCGAGGTCCTCCTCCGGGCATGGCGGTTACCGGTTCCGGGCTTTGGCCTTTTCCTTCGGGTGGATTCGCTTGCTCGCGTTCTTCGCCTTCTCGCGCGCCTTCTTGCGAAGCGGGCGGCGCGTGCTGTGGCGCGACTTCGCCTTCGGAGCAGCCGGCACCGCGTACAGCACCTTCGCCGCGGCATCGAGGACGGCGGGGATGCCGTCACCGGTCGCTCCGGACATTTCGAGCACCGTGATTTTCTTCTTCTTCATCGCGGCGACGAACTTCGGCAGGGCCTCGCGCGCGAACGGCAGGTCGAGCTTGTTGGCGACGACCACCTGCGGCTTCTTCGCCAGCGTCGGGCTGTACTTGGCGAGCTCTTTGTTCAGCGTCGCGAAGTCTTTCGCCGGGTCGCGGCCTTCGACGACGGACGACATGTCGAGCATGTGCACCAGCACGCGGCAGCGTTCGACGTGGCGAAGGAACTGCAAGCCGAGGCCGACGCCTTCACTCGCGCCTTCGATGAGCCCCGGAATGTCGGCGACGACGAACGACAAGCGGTCTTTGTACTGAACCACGC
>JAYUXE010000063.1:0-2603 GCA_043753165.1 Archangiaceae bacterium
CGCGAGCTGGGCGATGGGGTACAGCCTGAAGAAGGGGGTGTTCGGGCCGGCCGCTGCGCTCGAGCTGTCGAGCCGGTACGCAGGCGGCGGCACGCGCAGCACGGTCGAAGACATGGTGCGGTTCGGCCGCGGGCTGCTCGATGGAAAACTGCTCACGCCCGAATCACACCAGCTGATGCGAACGGTGCAGGCGACGCGCGACGGCACGCTCACCGACTACGGCATGGGCTTCAACGTCTTCCCGCAGCGGGGGCACTACGTCGTCACGCACGCGGGCGGGCAGTCGGGCACGTCGACGTTGCTGGTGTTGATTCCTGCCGAACGGTTCGTGCTCGCGCTGGCGACGAACCTCGAGGCGCAGGGCGGGGTCTTGAGTGAAATCTCGGTGCTGATGCAGGAAGAGCTGCTCGATTCCGGTGTCCGCTGGCGCCACGCCGCCGCTGCCGAATCGCGTGACCGCGTGATGCACGAAGGCTTGATGCGAATTCTGTCGTACGGCCTCGCCGAGCACAGCTTCCTCGCCGCCGATGCGCCCGCCCGCGACGCCGCGAACCTTCCCGCTGCGTTCGCACGTGTCGACGAGCTGTTGATGGCCGACGGCCTGGGCGCGCGCGACGCGATCGAGCAGGCGCACCAACCCAGGAATGGCGAGCCCTTCATTCGCGTCGGCGTCGCGATGGCGAGCACGATCGAAAAGGTGTTCGGAAGAGAACGGCTCTCGGACGCGCGCACCGAAGGCCCCCTGCCGTTCTTCGAGGACTATTTCTACGCATGCGAGCAGGTCGAGTGCGGGTGGATGTTCTCAGCCGATTTGCGCGAACGAATTCACACGCTGTCCGAAGCCTGGGAAAAATCGAACGCACGGGCGGTGCGGGCGCTGAAGCTCGGAGCGACCACCGATGTGAAAGAGCTGCAGGCGCTGCTGCGGCCCGCGTTCGCCGATGTGGCCATCTGGCCCGACCTGTCGCTCGAGCTTTCGCGCGTGGGACTTCGCGAGGCGTTGAAAGGGAAGGCCGCGAATGGCCGCGCGATGCTCGAGTTGGGCCGCGAGCTCTACCCGCAGTCGGCGCAGATTCAGCTGTCGCTCGCAGACCTCGACCTCTTGAAAGGCGACACGGTGGCGGCGATGGCGACGCTGAAGAAGGTGCAGCAGGTGTCGGCGGGCGAGGTGACCCCTGCGGTACTCGCGCAGCGGGCGGATCGGCTGCGGCGTTGGGGAAAGACGGACGCCGCGGCGAAGCTGTCGAAGCTGTCGGACGAAGTGTTCGGCCGGCCGCCGCTGGTGTCGCCGGCGACTGCAAACGAGTAACGAGGCCGATTCCGGCTAGTCTGCCGCGCAGTGATGAACGGGCGTCGTTTCTTTCCAGCAGCGGCGGTGGTGCTCGCGATGGCGGGCTGCCTGGGCGGGGTCGAGCTCGACAAGCTCGAGTTCGCCTGCACCTCGACGGATGAGTGCACCACCGGGTACCACTGCGACGGCGTGCGAGGCGTCTGCGTGAAAGACGGCACCGGCGGAAGCGGAGGCGGCTCCGCGGGCGGTGGAATGGGCGGGGGGCTCGGCGGTGGAACCGGCGGAGGCGCTCCGGATGTCGACGCGGGCGAGGACGCGGGAACCGACGCCGGCGTGGACGCTGGGTTCGACGCCGGCGTGGACGCTGGGTTCGACGCCGGAATCGATGCCGGCTTCGACGCGGGCTCCATGGACGCGGGCGGTGTCCAGGGAGCCCCGTGCGGTCAGAACCCCGACTGTCAAAACGGCCGCTGCGTCGACAACCGCTGCTGCGAGAGCCTCTGCAATGCGCCGTGCGACTTCTGCGATTTGCCGGGGCAGGCGGGTTCGTGCCGGGTCGCTCCACTCGGCCGCACGCCTTCGTCCGCCTGCTCGGGCGGCTACGCGTGCAACGGCGTCAGCGCGGGCTGTCCGGTTTCCTGCTCGGTCGACGCTGGCTGTGTCGGGGCTGCGCGCTGTGCCGCCGACAACCTCTGCATCCAGAAGATCGGCACGATCGCCGAAGACTTCAGCACCGGCTTCGACGCGTCCGTCTGGAATCCGCCGCCCGCGGTCTGCACCGTCGTGAACCAGCGGTACAACGTGTCGACGACGGCGGGCACCACGTCGTTCCCGATGCTGCGCTCGAAGCGCCGGTACGACCTCACCGATTCCGAGGTTCGCTTCGAGCTCGTGAACGCCGGCAACCAGTCGCTTGCCACGATGCAGGCGGTCGCGCAGGTCTGCACCTACCCCATGGGCAATCGCTGCCTCTCGTTCATCGCCAACAACAACTACGGCTTCATTCAGCTCGCCAACAACAACAACTACACCAACCTGGTGAACGGCTCGAACTTCGTCGCCCCTGCGCGCTTCCGCATTCGCGAGCAGGCCGGGACGCTGACCCTCGCGCGCATGAATGACGCGGGCACCTACGTTCAGCTCGGCAGCGCACCGACGCCGTTCGCCAACGAGTTCACCGACGTCGCCTTGTCGATTGGCGCCGGCACGTATGACATCGAGGACGCCGGCAGCACCGTCATCTGGGACAACATCAACACCCCGTGAAGCTCGTCCGCGCCGGCGTTTTGCTCGCGGCGCTCGTTCTTCTCGT
>JAYUXE010000064.1:0-2600 GCA_043753165.1 Archangiaceae bacterium
TTCAGGTTCGGGTTGCCGAGAATTGGATCCTGCTGAAGCGGAATCAGCGACGGCTGCGCGGCGACGCCGCCCGAAATCTTGAGCGCGGTCTTGACGGTGGGAAGCGAGAAGGCGGCGCCCAATCGTGCCGAGCCGCTGACCTGGCCACTCGCGGCGTCGAACTGCGCGCGGCCCCCGCCCTCGATGCTGAACCCGATGCACGGCTTCCAGGTGTGCTCGCCGTAGATCGCGAACAGGTGGCGGCGAACGTCGGGGTTGATGTCGACGTACGGCAGGTACGTCTCGACGAAGGGCTCGTTCGTCCACGTCGCGGTCGCCCGTGAATCGGTGACCTCGCCCAGCAGCGCGAGCCGGCGATACGCGTACTGCACGCCCAGGCCAGTGCGGTTCTTCTCCGAGTGCGACCAGGTCAGGTCGCCTTTGACGAGAATGTCGTCGCGCGACGCGTCGTTGCTGAACTTGCGGCCGCTGCCCGGCACTTCGACGTCGCCGATCTTTCCGGGCACCACCGCGATGCTGTTCTGGTCATGGGTGTACGCGCCCGTCAGCTCGATCTGCGTGTCGCCGGCGAAGTCGATGCGGTGCTGGAGGATCGCCAGCTGCGCGGTGTTCGAGATCTTGAGGCCGCCCGCGAAGTTCACCAGCACCTGTTCACCGGGCTTCACGATGAAGTCGAGCCCGTCGGACGCGTGGATGTAGCTGAGTGTCGTGGTGTGGTTGCCGCGCTTGTAGTTCACGCGCGCCAGCAGTTCGGTGATGTCGGGCGCGACCGCGTTCGAGCCGAACAGCTTGAACGCCTGCAGAATCTTGAAATACGCCTCGAAGTAGCTGCGGCGCATCGCAACCGTCGCCGACAGCCCTTCGGAAATCGGTGCGTCGACGCGGAACTTGGCGGTCAGCATCGAGACGTCGGCCCACACGCGCGGCTTCTTCGTCTCGCCCGTCGCATAGCGAACCTCGAATGCGCCCGACAACGCCGGCTCGTAGCGCGCGGGAATGCCGCCCGAGAAGAAGTCGGCCGACTCGATCATCATCGGGTTGAAGATGCTGGCGAACCCGCCCAGGTGGTACGGGTTCGTGAGCGGCACCCCGTCGAGGTAGAAGACGACCTCTTCGGGTCCACCCCCGCGCACGAAGAACGTGGCGAGCAGATCGGGGTCGGCCGCGACGCCGGGGATCTGCTGGATGACGCGGGTGACGTCTTCCATTGCTCCAGGGTTGCGGTCGATGTCGGCCTTCGTGATCGAGAAGTGGCTGACCTGCGGCGTGTGATCCACGTCGGGCAGCGCGGGCAGCAAGCGGCTGCCTTCGACGCGGGTCTCGCCACCGACCCTTTCTTTGTTGAGCACGTAGCGCACGCGCGTGGTGCGGCCGGCGCGGAACATCTCGGGGAACCCCTTCTCGGCGTAACCTTCTTTGCCGGCCAGCACCCAGGCATCGCCGGCGGGCAGGTTCAGGAACTCGAGGCGGAAGCGGCCCTGGGCCGACGTGGTGACGCGCTGGCCGCCGTAGCTCACCTCGGCCCCGGCCATCGCTTCGCCGAGCTCGCCGACGACCTCGCCCTCGAGGATCCACGGCTCGGCCGGCAGCGAGAAGTCGACGGTGAGCTCGATGATCGCGGGCACTCCGGCGCCGTTGCGGGTGGCGGCGGTGAACCTGCACAGCGTCGCCGAGTCGAGCGCGGCCTTGTCGAACGCGGCCCCGAGGCCCTGCCCCACCTGAAGATCGTCCACCTCGCCCTTCGCCGACAGCGTGACCCGCAGCACGACCGAGCCCGCCACGCCGGTGCCGCGCTCGGACGCCGGGTACTCGGGCACGTTCGGGCACGACGCCACCGGAGCGACCACCACGTCCGGCGATTGCCCGGCATCCTGGGCGAACACGGGTATGGCAACAGCGACGACGAGCAGCGCGAGGGCCTTCACGGTTACGGGCAAATAGCAGGATTCAGGTACTCTTCCACCCCACGATGAGCCGACGATCTCAGGAGCTCCACGCGCAGCTGGGCCCGATGCTCTTTGCCCGCGCCGCCCGCGTGCTGAAAGACGATGCGGCCGCCAAAGAAATCACCCTCGCCGTCATCGACGAGCTCGCCCAGGCCGGCGAGCTGTCCGACCTGGCGCTCGCCCGCCGCGGCCGCGAGCTGGTCAAGCACCACTGCGCCGCCCGGGGCGCCAAGGTCTTCGACTCGGTCATGCCGGCCGACCTGAAGAAGGATTAGAGCGCCAGCGCCCAGAGCTCGTGGCCGTCGGGGCGGCGTCCCGACGCATGGCAGCTGGCGCAGAAGTTCGAGGTTCCGGCGAAGTAATACGGGCTCGCGTACGCCGGCGCAAAGCCCTCGTAGAAGAACCACTTCCCGCTCGCATCTTTTGCATCGATGGCGTGCCCGGTGACCGCTGTCGTCCCGCTGCCGTAGAGCTCTTTCACCGTCACGCTGCCGGGCGGGTGGGTGGTGTTGCCGGCCTTCAGCGATGCGTAGAGCACGCCATTCACCCAGGTCCGCACATTGCCGCCGTGGGGGCCCGTCGACGCGTGCACCGCCACCTCTGACTTCCACCCCTTGTACGCCCCCGACTTCACGAACGCCGTCAGCGCCGCAG
>JAYUXE010000065.1:0-2599 GCA_043753165.1 Archangiaceae bacterium
GCTCGCCGCTGCGCTGCACTGGCCCGCCGTCACCGTCTGCGGCGCGCTGAACGCGAGCTTCGCCACTGGCCCGACGCCCACGCTCTCGACCTGCACCGCCTGCGTCAACCCCGCAGCCGTCGCCGTCAACGTGGCCATGCCCACGACCGAGCCCTTGAAATGAAATGACGCCGTGAGCGGCAGAGGGCCCACCAGCGGCACCGTGCAGTTCGAATCGCTGAACAGGCTGACCGCAATGCCCGTGGCCGCAATCGTCACGTCGCCCGTCGCTGGCGCGGGGTTGTCGAGCGCATCGCGCGACTCCACCGTCACCACGTTCGAGCACGCGCCCGTCTGCACGCCCTGCGCAGGCGTCGCGAACGCAAGCTTCGTCGCCATGCCCGCAGTGACGGTGAGCAGCTGGGTCGCCGCGGGAATGCCGGTGAGCGTCGCAGTGAGCGTCGTCGACTGCACCGACGTCGGCTTCACGTAGAAAGTGCCACCATTGCCGCCCGCCAGCACGACGACGCTGGTCGCGCCCATCGTGCAGTTCGCGTCCGAGAAGAACGCCACGCCCGATTGGTTGGAGCTCAAAGCAATCGAGCCGCCCGCCGTCAGCACCGCCACTGCGCCCGTCGAGTCGCGCGTCTGCAGCTCGAACGGCCCGCCGCAATTTCCGGCCTGCACCGTCACCGGCGCATTCACGAACGCCAGCTGAGCGACCGGCGGCAACACCACCGTCTGCGTCTGAAGAATCGTCGCCAGCGCCCCGACCGTCGCGCTCGCCTCGAACATGCCCATCGACATCGCCTTGAAGTGAAACGAGGCGCGCGACTGGCCGGCCGGCACCGTCACCTGGGTCGCCGGCGTCGCGCAGTTGGCGTCCGCGAACAGCGCCACGCCCCCGGTCGGCACGACGCCAATCGCGACCGCCGTCGCCGACGCCGCGAGCACCGGCAAGTGATTCGCATCGCGAAGCTCGACCGTCAGCGCGGGGCTGCACGCATTCACCGCCACCGGCATCGCCGTCGTCACGTACGCAAGCTCAGCCGGAGGAACCGTGCACTGCAGCGCCGATGCGCACTCGGAATCCGCGCACCCCACCTTGCCGTCGCAGTCGTTGTCGACGGTGCTGCCGCACGCCGCAGGGTTTCCGGGGAAGACGTCCTTGTCGTTGTCGTTGCAGTCGTCGCCGCCCTTGCCGATGGCGATGCGCCCGTCGCGGTCTGCATCCAAATCGGCGGGAGGCGCGTGAATCGCCACGGCGACCTTCGTCGCGCCGGCCTTCGGAAACGCCGCATCGACGACGGCCGACACGCTGGTCTGCGCGCGCGGCTCGCCGCAGCCAGCGCCGCTCGTCGCCGTGTAGCTGCGCGCCACCACCTTCAGCTCGTTCGGCAGCTGCAGCTTCTTGACGCCAATCACGAAGCTGTCTTTGCCCTTCGGTCGTTTCAAGTCCTGCGTCACGCGCACGGTGCCACCGGCGCTCAGCTCGAGCACGACGCACGTCGCGGCCACGTCTTTATCGATGGCCACCGTCACCTGCAGCGCAGGTTCCTGGGGTCCACAGGCACAAAGGCAGGCCACGGCCATGCCGGGAATCAGCTTCGCAAAGGACGGGGTGCGCACGGGCACCCAACCTACCGCGTCGGCAGCCCGGCATCTTCTGAAGAGATGGGGTCCATCACCAGGTCATCGCCCCCCAGCGCATTGGCCAGCCCGTCGATCTGCTCTGCCGGAACCCCCAACAGCACCGCCGAGGCCGACTTCGTCCGCGCCGCCAGCGCCGTATCGCCCAGCGACCGCGCGACCTTGTACAGCGACAGGTGCACCTCGTCGTCGAACGGGTTCGCCGCCAGCGCATCGAGAAACGCGACCTTGGCCCGCGACCAATCGCGCTGGCGCAACAGCAGCCGGCCCAGGTGAAGGTTCGTCTGCGCCGAGCCGGGGTGCACCTTGAGGCTTCCCTCGAGCACCGTCTGCGCTTCGGAAAATCGTTTGAGCTCCAACAAAGACAGCGCGTACTTGTTGCTCAACGCCTCGTACCGGTCGCCGACCATCGTGTACGCGCGCCCGTAGTGCTCGGCCGCTGCTTTCATGCGCCGGCGCTCGCGCATCAGTTCGCCCAGGTGCGCCCACTTTCGCGCGTCCGTCTCTTTCACCTCGGCAAAGTCGCCGAAGCTGATTTCGCGGCCCTTCTTTTCCTTCTCTTTCGCGCCCGGCATCGTCTCGGCCAGCTCTTTCTTGTCCTGGCTCGAGGGGGGAATCAGGTCTTTTGGAAACGGCTGCGCCTTGAGGTGCGCCATCCACTGCTTCTCGAACGTGGGCCACGGCTGCTTGAACGCGGCCTCGACGGCCTGCTTGTCGTTCACGCCGGCCGCCATCTTCTGCAGCATCGTCTTCAGCGCAGGGGCCCCGCCCGTCTTGTTGATGAGGTCGACCGCGAAGAAGACCTCGGCAAACGCCGTCGCCGCATCTTCGGCCGTCGGCAACAGCGCCATCGACGGGTGCATCTGCGCAAACGTGACGAGCTTGTTCGCGCGGACGCGGCTGCCGAGCAGGGCGAGCGTCGAAGGGGTCATCGCCCCACCGGCGGGTCCGCGCCACCGCGACTCGAGGT
>JAYUXE010000066.1:0-6180 GCA_043753165.1 Archangiaceae bacterium
CAGCAGCGAAAAAGGCCGAGAAAGAAGCAAAGGCCGCCGACGCGGCGATGGCGAAGAAGGCCGAGGCCGCAGCGGCGAAGGAAGCGAAAGAGGCAAAAGCCGCGGAAGCCGCCGAGGCGGCGGCGGTGAAGAAGGCCGAGAAGGACGCTGCGGCGGCGAAAAAAGAAGAGCCGCCCGCAAAGAAGGACGAGCCCCCGGTGAAAAAAGACGAGCCCGCGGCCAGAGAAGCGCCTGCCGCCCGGAAGGAAGAGCCTGCGTCCGCGAAGAAGACGGCGCCGGTCGAGGCCGCGAAGTCCGAGCCGCCACGGAAGAAGACCGAGCTCGAAGAAGAGCTCGCGATCTACGGCGCCGAGTACGCGTCAGGCGTCGTCACCCGCGTCGACGAGAAGACCTCGCGTGTTCCGCAGTCGGTGAGCACGTACCCGGCGGCGATGCTGAAGCAGCTGGGCGCGCGCACCGTCTACGATGTGCTGGACCTCGTGCCGGGCCTGACGGTGAGCCGCGACGTGCAGGGCTTCCACCGGGTGGCCGTGCGCGGGGTCCGCAACGACGCGGCCGTTCTGTTCCTGCTCGATGGCCACCCGCTGAACAATTTCTACGACGGCCGCGCGCTGGCGAACCTGCCGATCGACAACCTCGAGAAGATCGAGGTCTACCGCGGCCCGGCGAACGCGGCGTTCGGTCTGGGCAACTTCCTCGCGGTGGTCAACCTCGTCTCGCGGCGCGACGACGGCGTTCGCGCCTCGGGCAGCGCCGGCCTGTGGGAGACGTTCGACGGGCACCTGGGCGTCGCGAAGACGTTCAGTGGCTTGAAGCTCTTCCTCGACGGCGATGTGCTCAGCCAGGTCGGCTACAAAAAGCCGGTTCTCAAAGACGCGCTCGACATCAACACGGTCGCGCAGATGAAGCGCCTCGGCGCCGACCCCGCGGGCCGCACCAACGACAAGCGCCTGCTGGTGAACGTCGGCGGTGGCGCCGAGCTCAGCCGCGAAGGCTTCGGGACGCTGAGCCTCGCCGCGCGCTTCCTGCTCGAGAGCCGGGCCGCGCTGGTCGGCCAATACGACACGCTGGGCAACGACTCGACCCTCGACTGGAACGCGCTGCTCATCGACCTCAACTACGACCGCAAGCTGGGCGAGGCGAGCAAGCTCAAGGTCCGGCTCTTCTATGATCAGCAGGCGACGCGCCGCCTCTTCCAGCTTTCGCCCCGCGACTACGACACCAACATCGATCCGCGCGGCACCTTCCCCGATGGAATTTTCGAAGAGCTGTCGGTCTCGACGCGTTCGTTCGGCGGGGACATCGGGGTCGAGCTCGCGCTGCCCGCGAACAACCGCCTGAGCCTCGGTGTCACCGCGGGCCTGCAGAGCCTCACCGGCTTCAGCCTGCTGACGAACTACGAGCCCCGCACCAACTTCTACACGGGTGTGAATCTGCTTCGTCCCGTCAACCCCGACCTGGGCGCCGTCGTCTACCCGACCGAGAGCCCCAGTGGGGTCGCCTCTCGTTTTGGCCTCGGCGTTTACGTGCAAGACGTCTTCACCCCGTTCGAACGGCTCGCGATCGAAGCGGGCGTCCGCGTGGATCTGGTTTCGTTGCCCGGGGGGATCGTGCCCGGCTTCGGGCCGCGGGTCGGCATCGTCTTCGCGCCGCTGAGCGCGCTGAGCCTTCGCGCCCACTACGGCCGCGCGTTCGGGCCGCCCACCATGCAGCAGCTGGCCGAGGCAATTCCCAATTCCGACTTCAACCAGGGCCGCCTCATCGGCAACCTCGGGCTGCAGCCGCAGTACGTCGACACCGTCGAGCTCGGCTTCGACTACGCGCAGACGGTCGGTGAGGCGCGGGTGAAGGTGAAAGCGGGTGGCTTCTTCGAGAACTTCTCGAACCCGATCATGCCGGTCGACACGTCGGGCAACCTCGTGCCGTGGACGAACCGGCCGCAGGGCGTGCGCATCTTCGGGGCCGAAGGGGAAGCGCGGGTCGAGCTCTCGCAGCGCAGCGCGGTGTTCGTGAACGCGAGCTTCTTCCGCGCGGAAGACAACGCCTCGCTGCCAGCCGCCCGGCTGCTGACGGACACTCCGCAGGCGCGCCTCAATGCCGGCTTCTCGTTGCCGCTGGGGCCGTACCTGAACTTCGACGTCACGGGCCGGTTTGCGGCCGAACGCCGGAACAACAGCCGTTCGACGCTCGAGCTCATTCGCCGCTACCGGTTGCCGGGCTACGCGCTGGTTGGCGCCGCGCTTCGCACCGAGCCGATCTTCGATCACGTCGAGCTCGCTGTCGTCGGGCAGAACGTCTTCGACTTCGACTACGCGGACGATGTGCTGCGGCCCGACCGCCTCACCGCCGGGGTGCCGCGCGAAGGCGTGCTCGTCTTCGCTACAGTGAAGGTCGAGTTCTGACCATGCGCTCGTTCTTCTTCCTCGCGGTTCCCCTTCTCACCGGCTGCGTCGCCTACAACGAGCAGTGCCAGGCGCTGGTCGAGAACCCGACCGAGAAGATCGCGACGCTGGGCGCCGACCTCTTCCTCGACCGCCCCAATGCGCGGCACGCCCCGAATGCGCTGGGGCAGGCGGTGGCCGATTCCTTCGTCGACGTCTTCGCCGCCACCGGCAAGCCGGCAGACTTCGCGGTGTTGAATGGCGGCTCGCTGCGCGCCGAAGGGCTCTGCGGCGTGACGCGAAACATCGTGCCGGCGTCGAACGCGGGGCTCACCAACGGCGTCCTGCACGAGATTCTGCTTTTCGAGAACCTCGTCAATGCCGTCGACCTCACGGAAGACGAGGTGACCGCGATGCTCGAGCACTCGGTGGAAAGGCTCTTCCCCGACACGAGCCCGATCATCTCGCCTCCGGGCGCCTTTCTTCAGCTGTCGAAAGAGGTGCAGCTCGTGATCGATTGCACGCTGCCCGCAGGCGCGCGGATCACGTCGTTGAAGATCAAAGGCCAGACGGTGCAGAAGCCGGGCAGGGTGAACAAGACGTACCGCGTCGCGATGCCGGCCTTCCTGCTCGGGGGCGGCGATGGCTACACGATGCTGGCGGCGCCCGGAAAGGATCCCGCCCGCAGCCCGATTCAGGCGCAGCGCTTCGGAGGCGTCGACTCGAACATCGCCGCCGACTACCTGCGCACGAACAAGCTTGCGGATCCGCTCAAGGTGGACCCGCTGCGCATCGAGATGAACAAGTGCGCGAAGGCCGTGCGGCCCAGCAACTAGCGCGGCGGAATCGGAGGCGGCTGCGGCTGCTGGGGCATCACGTCGTTGATCCCGGGGATCTTCTTCATGTCGGCTCGCGCGAGCTTCCACGCCTGCTGCACGATCCACGAGAGCGAACGATCTTGCCGTTCGGCCTGCTTCTGGATCTCGCCCAACATCTCTTCCGGGAAGTACAGCGACTGCTTGCGGTGATCCGTATTCGACATTGCTTTAGCCTTCCTCTCGGCGGTCGACGATCTCGTCGCCCGTCACGTCGTTCACTGCCGGGAAATTCTTGATGCGCTCGCGGGCGATCTTCCACGCCTGCTGAACCACCCAGGACAACGACCGGTCTTGCCGGTTCGCCTCTTCCTGAATTTCCTTCAACATCTCTTCGGGGAAATACAGCGACTGCTTGCGCTTGTCGGTGCCGGCCATGTCGTTGATCTCCGATCGCTTGTGGGGGGGTGAAAGTTCGTCGTGCCCGTGTCGGTTTTATCTGACAGCGTGCCCCAGGGGTCAACGATTTACGCCCACGTCGTGAAACGGCTACAAGCGCGGCACATGCGCTTACGTCTGTGGGTCGGCTGTTTCGTGGTGCTTCTGGGCGCTGGCTGCAAGTGCGGCGGCAACGTGGCGAGTGTCAAACCGGACCTTCAGGTGACGCCCAAGGGCTTGAGCTTTGGCGACGTCAAGGTGGGCACGACGTCGGCCCCGTTGAAGCTTAAGCTCGCGTCCCAGACCAAGACGTCGGTGACGGTTTCGGGGACGACGCTCGCCAATGGCGGCGAGCCCGGCGGTGCGGACGCGTTCAAGGTCGTCACCAAACCCGCATCCATCGGCTCGCTGGCCAGTGAAGAGCTCACGGTCACCTTCAGCCCGACGGCGGTGTTGGCGTACGAGGCGATCTTGAGCATCGCCAGCGACGACGCTGAAGAGCCGACGATTCAGGTGCTGCTCTCGGGGGTTGGCGCCGTCGCGCAGATCACCGTCACCCCCGACTGCCAGGTGAACCGGAAGTGCGCCGGCATGGTCACCGTGATGCCACCTTCAATCGCGTTTGCGCCCGAGCCCTTTCTGCGCCTGCTGCCCGTCGACGTGACCACGCTTCCGTCGGTCGACCTCACCAACAACGGCACCGTCGCCCTCGAAATCTCGAACATCTCGATCGCGGGCGCGGACGCGACGGCGTTCACGTTCACCGGCGCGCTGCCAACGTTTCCCCTCGTGCTCGAGCCCGCCGCCGGCCGCAACCTGGTCGTCAAGTTCAAGCCAGTCAGCGAAGCCCAGCAGGACTACACGGCCGACCTCGTCATCGCGTCCGACGATCCCACGAAGCCTTCGGTGAAGGTGAAGCTGACGGGCAGCCTGCGCCCGAACCTGCCGCCCGTCGTCTGCGCGAACCTCGTCAAGGTGCAGCCGGCCGATGACGCGGAACTCGACTACAGCAGCAAGGCCGAATGGGCGTTGCTCATGCCGGCGCCCGCCGGGGGCTATGATCTGAGCAACAAGCGCAACGTCGAGCCGCGCGCCGCCGCGATCTTCAGCGCGATTTCTGACGCCGCCGACATGACGAAGTGCACGTCGGACCCGGAAGACGGCCGCGCGGGCCTCACGTACGAATGGAAGCTCACCCGCGCGCCCGTGGGAGCGACCAACCTCGGCATCTCCGGCTCCACCACGGCCCAGGCCACCCTGCGCCCCATCGTCACCGGCGAGTACACGATGCAGCTGACGGTGAAAGACACCCAGTTGCACGCGACGTCGACCATGATCAAGTTCGCGGTGGCGCAGAAGCAAGACCTCGTCGCGCAGCTGCAATGGCCGGGCTTCGCCGACGTCGACCTCGACCTTCACCTCGTGCGGCCTTCTGCGGTCACCCAGCCGACGGATCCGTTCAGCGGTGCCTTCGCGTTCTTCGAGGCGGGCGATGCCGGCAAGACGGCGGGCGACATCAACGGCTACTCGGTGATCAAGAAGGCGAACACCGCGGGCTTCGACTTCGAATGGGGCGCCGTCGGCACGTCAGACGACCCCCGGCTCAACATCGACGACACGGGCAGCGGGCCGCTGCTCGAGAACGTGTCGCTCAACTACCCCGAGAATGATCCGAAGTGCGCGACGGTGAACTGCACCTACAAGCTGTTCGTTCACTACTTCAAAGACGGCCGGGCCCCCGCGGCGCCGGGCTCCTGCTCGATTGACGGTGGCGACGGTTGCCTCGATGGCCAGGCGTGCGAGTGCGCGGCGCCGACCCGCTGTGTCGCCGACAGCGCGCCGAAAGCGGACGCGGGCATCGGGGCAGGAAAGTGCTACGCGCCGCCGAAGCCGGTCGTCCGCATCTTCTTGAAGGGCAACCCGATCGCCGCCTCGACCATTCCGCTCGACACACTGATGCCGCCGGACGAGCTGGCGATTGGCGCTCCGTGCCAGATGCTCTACGTCGCCGATGTCGAGTGGCCCTCGAAGGCGCTCAACGGATCGCTGCCCGATGGTGGCACCCCGCCGGCGCAGATCTTCGTGAGGGGCGCGGACGCGGGGCGGGTGGTCGCTGGCCAGATTGGGCGTTTCGGGTGGCGGCAGACGGGTGGCAGCCTCCAGTGCAGCCCCGACACGACGCGCGGCGCGGGCGTCGACTGGTATTCGCGGCAACCGTAAGGGGAAAAAAAACGAGCGCCCCGGACGGGCTGTCGCACACCGGGGCGCTCCAAAAGAGGGGCCGGAATCAGATCACTCTGTTCCAGCCCCGTGAGCCCAGAGGGGGAGGGGGGGGACCCCTGGGCCCAACGTCATTGTCTTCAAAGGTTCGAACGACGACTGGAATTGATCATTCCGGACGCACTGATCATAAGTGCGGTGGTGCCACTCGGCAAGGTGGGCTGCCAAAGAGATTGCTCGATGTCAATTCCTCAAACAGATCATGACGCTGCAGCCGTTGCCCGCTTCGATCACCGGGTCGCCACCGCCCTGCGGCGCCTGGGCGC
>JAYUXE010000067.1:0-2595 GCA_043753165.1 Archangiaceae bacterium
CCCACCGACGGAACCGGCCACGTCGCCACCGCCATTTCCGTCAGCCCCGACGAGACGACGCTGATCTCGACCTGTTCAATCAACCGCATCTGCTGGTTCGACCTCGCCAACCAGAAGCTGCTGGGCCGCCACACGTTTCCCGACAACACCGAGGTCACCTCGAGCGCGTGGTCGCCCGACGGGAAGTGGGTCGTGGTCTCGTTGCACTATGGTCCGCTGTCGATCTTCGACGCGCAATCGCGCCAGCTGTCGACCGCGCTGCCTCTGGAAGCGATGGGCGTCTTCCACGTCGCGTTCTCACCCGACGGAAAAGTGCTGGCCACGGGCAGCTACGACAAGCAGGTGCGGCTGTGGGACACGACGACGTGGCAGCAGATTCGCGAGATGGAAGGGCACGAGCACGGCATTCGGCGCATCGCGTTTTCCCCCGACGGAAAGACGTTGGCCTCGGCGAGTTGGGATCGCGACGTGAAGCTCTGGGACGTGGCGACCGGGCGTTGCCTCGCGACGCTGCGCGGCCACCTCGACCAGGTCAGCGCGGTGGCGTTCTCTCCCGATGGAAGCCTGCTCGCATCCGGAGCGTGGGACGGGATGCTGCGGCTCTGGTCGGTGCAATCGCAGGAAGAGCTCGCGAGCTTCGTCAGCGATGAAGGCCGCGTCTGGGCGATCGCGTTCTCACCGGACGGCAAGACGCTGTACTACGGCGGGCTGCGGGCGCACCGGTTGGAATTCAAACCCGTGGGCGCGCCGAAGGTCGAACTGCAGCGCGCGCTGGAGGCCGGCCAGTTTCGCCTCGAAGGCCCAAACCTCGTTCGGTGACCGCAGACTGGTAACGTCGCCGCATGGCTGCTCGCGCATGGCTGTGCCTGCTGCTGTGTCTCGTCGGCTGCGGCCCGAAGTCCGTCGATGCGAAGATGAAGGACGCCGATCGCATCGGCGACAAAATCACTGCCCTGCTCGACCAGGCGGAACGCGCGCTGGCCGAGCCCGACCCGGTCAAGGCGGACGCGGCGTTGGTCGAGGCGAAGAAGCTGCTCGCCGAACCGGACCTTCAGTATTCCGCCGAGCGCGAGATGTTCGTCGGGCGGCACGCAGAGCTCGAGCCGCAGCTGGCTGGCGCGAGGGAAGCGCGCGCCGCGAAGGACATCGAAGAAGCGGTGCGCAGCGAACGCGCGCAAATCGGCCCGTCGCTGCAGGAGATGAAGGATGCCGCCGAGGCGATCGCCGGTGCGAAGGTCGACGAGAAGGCAATCGATTCGGCGCGGACTGCGGTCGCCACGCTCGAGAAGGCCGTGGACGCGACCGATTCACGCCGTGGCCTCGCCTCGAAGGACCCGTCGTTCATCGGGTATTTAAAGCGCGCGAAAGGTGAGACCGAGAAGGCGCGCGCCGAGGTCACCCGGGCCGAGAAGAAGCTGAAGTTCATCAAGGGCTCCGCGGCGTTGAAGCTCAAGGCGGCAGAGGACTTGAAGGCGTCGAAGACCGAGAAGGACGCCGGCAAGAAGCGCGCGCTCGTCATTGCCGCCGCCCAGGGCTTCGGGCGTTGCTTCAGTGAAGGCGGTGAGCTGATGAAGGCCGGCTTTGGAGCCGAACGCGTTCAGGTCGGATCCGCGACCACCAGCATCGAGTCGTTTCTCGAGTCCTGCCAGGCCCAGCAGGTCGCCACCGACAAGGCGCTGGCCCGGATGCCCGTGGCTGTGGCGAGGCGGAAGAAGTAGCCCGCTCGCATGATCTTCAGGCGGGCCGGGCTGCTTTGCGGCTTACGTCCCGCCGTCGGGGTTGCGCGCGAGGCCGCAGCGCACTTTCCCCGGAGCGGTGTCGATCAACCGGCAGTCGCACGTCGAAAGCTTCGCGCGGCAGATTTCTTCCTGCGCGTTCGTTGCGGGGAACACGCCTTCACGGCTCGCGGCCTGGGCGGCGCAGTTGCTGCGTTCGTTCGAGTTCAGCGCGCAGTCGCACAGCTTCTCGGACAACAGGCGGCACTGGCTCTTACAGCCGGCAAGACCGAGGCAGAGCGTGAGCAGAAGGACGAGGCGCATGAGCGGGGCGCTTCTTGCCATGTTCATCGGGTGGTGCCCAGCGCTGCCTTGATCGTCTCGACCAGGTACCGCGCCGCCAGGCCCACCGTTCTCGGCGCGCTTTCCGGCGTGCGCGTCAACGACGGCGCGACCTCCATGATGTCGCCTCCAATCAGCCCCACCTCGGCGCCGAGGCGCGCGATCAACGCCGACAACCATTCAGGCGTCAGCCCCGCAGGCTCTGGAGTGCCCGTCGCGTCCGCCCACTCGCTGTCCGTGCCGTCGACGTCGTTGCTGAAGTACACGCCCTTCACCCCCGTCGACTTCACGTGCGCAATCACCGCATCCAGCGCGGCCGCAGGGTCCTTCAAGATGTCCTTCGCCCAGAACTGCCGCACGCCGCACGTCGATTCCCAGTGCGCTTGATCGCGGCCCGACGCGCGAATGCCGACCTGCGTCATCCGCCCCTGCCGGCCCAGCACTTCATTCGCGTGCCACGACCACGTCGCAAAGCAGTACTTCACGCCCAGGCGTTCGGGCAGCAGGTCGGTGTGCGCGTCCGGCTGCACGATGCCCC
>JAYUXE010000068.1:0-6168 GCA_043753165.1 Archangiaceae bacterium
GCCTGAAGCTGCGCGTCGATGGCTTCGACGGATCGCGACCCAACGAGGAGGTTCAGGTTGGGGCCGTGGAGGACGAGGATTCTTCGAGCGGGCATGAAGTCGTTGGACCTTAGTTGAACGGCTTCTCGCCGACCGTCACTTTGCGGCCCGCGAGGAACTGCTGCGCCGTCATCGGCTTCTTGCCTTCGGGCTGCAGCGACGTGAAGAGCACCGACCCGGTCGCGCATGCGACTTCGATGCCTTCGGCCGTCGCACGAAGCACGGTGCCGGGGTCACCCGAGGCGTGGGTGGCAGTGAGCGATTGAACCTTGAGCAGGGCGTTGTCGAAGTGTGTGAAGGCCCCGGGCCATGGAGTGAATGCGCGAAGGCGGCGTTCGAGCTCGACGGCGGGCCGCGAGAAGTCGAGCTGGCCGTCTTCCTTGTTGATCATCGGCGCCATCACGACACCCTCGGCGGGCTGCGGCGCCAGCGGCCGTTGGCCGGCGAGGTAAGCAAGCAGGTGTTCGTTCAACAGCCCGCCGCCGAGCGCCGCGAGCTTGTCGTGCAGCGTGGCCGAGGTGTCGGTGGGAAGAATCGGAAGCTGCGCGCGCGCGATGACGGGGCCGGTGTCCATCCCCACATCCATCTTCATCAAGCACACGCCCGTCTCTGCGTCCCCCGATGCGATCGCCCACTGAATCGGAGCTGCGCCTCGAAACCGCGGCAACAGCGACGCATGCACGTTGAGGCAGCCGAGCCGCGGCGCGTCGAGACAATCGGCCGGCAGAATTTTTCCGTACGCGGTGACGACGGCGACATCGGCGGCGAGCGCGGCGAGCTGCTGCGCGAAATCGGTGCCGCGAATCTTCACCGGCTGCAGAACCTGAATTCCCTTCTCGAGCGCGAGCTCTTTCACCGGCGAGAAGCTCACTTCCTGCCCACGTCCGCGCGGCTTGTCGGGCTGCGTGACGACCGCGACGACTTCCCCCAATTCCAGACACGCGCGCAGAGACGAGACTGCGAAATGCGGAGTTCCCATGAAGATCAGGCGCGGTGACATGGGTTCAAAGTGTCGCAAGGCTGTCCGTGACGCCAGTGGGATTTGGGGGTATGCCGCGCCGCATGCGCCAAGCACTGCTGACCCTCTCGCTGTCGCTTTCTCTGGTCGTCGTCTCGGGCTGTAAGGGCGACCCGGCCACTCCAGAGTACTGGCAGAAGTCGATTACCAACGCGAAGAAGAAGAAAGACAAGGTCGCGCGCGTCGAAGCGATGCGGGCCGAAAAAGTGGTGACGCCGGCATTCCTGCCGATGTTGCAGAAGCAGCTGGAAACGGAAAAGGCCGGCGAAGTGAAGGCGGCGATCGCGCGTGTGCTTGGCGAGATGAAGGACCCGTCGTCGGTGCCGGCGTTGCTGGGCGCGATCGACTTCGGAGCGGCGGAGTCCGAAGACAAGGCCGCCAACAAGGAAATCGTCGTCGCGCTGGGCGCCATCGGCGACAAGAAGGCGGTTACCGACCTGGTGAAGCTGTTGAACGTGCGCGACAACTACACGGTCATCGCGGCGATCGATGCGCTGGGCCAGATGAAGGCGACCGACGCGTACGAGCCGCTGAACAAGCTCGCGACGGACGACGGCACCGAGCCGTTCATCAGCAAGAAGGCGATTCAGGCGCTGGGCGAGATCGCCGACCCGCGCGCGGTGCAGTCGCTGATTCGCATGATGATGAAAGAACGGCGCGGCGTGAGCTTCTACGTCGAGTCGTCGTACGCGCTGTACCAGATTGGAACCCCGGCGGCGGACGCGCTGATTCACACTGCCGATGGCAGCGACAAAGAGATTCTGAAGTGGGCCGCTGACAACAAGATTGTCGAGCCTGCGGTGTATGCGAAGGCGATGCAGGTGCTCGGCGACCTGCACGACGCGCGCGCCAACAAGCGCATGATCAGCCTGCTCGACTACAAGAACGAGAACATGGCCTTCCAGCTGTTCGTGCGCATGCGTGCGGCCGACGCGCTGGGCCGCATTCGTGCGAAGGACGCCGCGAAGCCGCTGTCGGCGATGTTGGTCGAGGAAGAAGCGAACGCGCGCAACGAATACATCCGTGCGCTGGTTCGAATCGGCAGCAAGGAAGCGGTGCCCGCGCTGACGAAGGCTTCGGCGACGGGCAGCTGGGACGCGCGTCAGCCGGCGATCATCGGCCTCTCGATGCTGGGCAACGAGAAGGACATTCCGGCGTTCGAGAAGCTGGTGAAGGACGAAGGCGCCGCGCTCGCCGCCGAGTGCAAGGAAGACCCGGAGTTCGAAGACTGCAAGGACGTGCCGGGCAGCGTGAAGAAGCACGTCGACGCCATCAACAACAACCTGAAGCGCATCGAGGCCGCCAGGGAATGTAAGGAAGACATGGGCTGCTGGGCGAAGAAGCTCGATGACGCGAACGAAGGCGTGCGTGAGCGCGCGGCGATGGAAATTGGCCGCTCGAACAATGCAGACGCCATCAACGAGCTCACGAAGCGCCTGACCGAGAAGAAC
Source organism: Archangiaceae bacterium (assembly GCA_043753165.1). Lineage (GTDB taxonomy): Bacteria > Myxococcota > Myxococcia > Myxococcales > Myxococcaceae > JAGSPQ01. Next base: position 2,509 of record JAYUXE010000068.1, read on the forward strand.
CTGGATACGCGCCTCGCCGTCATCCAGGCCACCGACTGGCTGGTGCACGACAACAAGGACGCCGCGAAGAAGGCGCAGGAAGTGTTGCCCTCGCTCGAGAAGCAGATCGCCGATGAGAAGGGCAAGACCGAGTTCGTGAAGGTGAACGAAGACCTTCGCCGCCTGTACGTGAAGATCAAGCGCGGTTGAGCTTTCCGTCGCGCGCTGCGGCCGCCGCTTTACTGGTGGCCGCGGCTTCTGCATGCGTTCAGACGCGGGCGATTACCCTCGCGCCGCTGAACGTCTTCGAAGAGCGCTACCAGCAGCCGACGCAAGTCGAAGGCCTGGTGCGAGAGCTTCGGATGATCGACGTCACCCTGGACGGCGCGAAGGTGTCGCTGGAGGCGTTGATGACGCGGCCGCGCGTGGGCGGACCCTGGCCGCTCGTGCTGCTGAGCCACGGCAGTCCGCGGGCGCAGAACCTTCGCGATTCGAGCCCGGCTACGTATTCGGCGCAGGCGATCTGGTTTGCGTCGCGCGGGTACGCCGTCGCTGCAGTGATGCGCCCCGGGTACGGCAAGAGCGAGGGCAACAACCAGAGCACCACGGGGCCGTGCACCAATCGCGACTATTTGAAGTTCAGCCTGTCTTCGGCAGCGGTCATCGCGGCGAGCCGCGACGCGCTGGTGAAAGAGCCGTGGGTGGATCCGAGTCGCGTGGTGCTGATGGGTGTTTCGACGGGCGGGTTGTCATCGGTGGCGGCAGCGACGCTCGTTCCGGTGACTGCGGTGGTGAGCTTCGCGGGAGGCAGTGGCTCGAGCAGCCCCGACTCCGTCTGCCAGCCAGAACGGCTGGTCGACGCGATGCGGACGCTGGGCGAGACCTCGCGGGTTCCGAACTTCTGGATCTACGCGGAGAACGATCACTTCTTCGGGCCGCAGCTCGCCCGCGACATGCGCGATGCGTACTCGGCGAATGGCGCGCCCGTGCGGTTCGAGATGATGCCGCCGTTCGAGGACGATGGCCACACGCTGGTGGCCGACGTGACGTTGTGGGCGTCGAAGCTCGAGTCGTTTCTTCGCGAGCTGGGGTTGCCGACGGCCGAGGGGGTGGTGGTGCCACGACCGGTGCTGCCACCCGGCTCATTTCCTGGCGTGGGCACGCGCAAAGCGCTGGTGAAATATTTCGAGCGCGACGGGTTCGAGAAGGCGTTCGCGACGAATGGGCGCGCGTGGGGCAGCGGGCGTGGGCGAAGAACTGCGCGAGACGCGATCGAGCTGGCGATGGTGAACTGCGGGAAGCACGCGACCAACTGCGTTGTCTATGCGATCGGCGACGCGCTGGCGCCCGATGCGGAAGCTCGTCTCGCGATCGCTATGCAGCAGAAGGACACGAAGCCGCCCCCACCTCCGCCTGCGGCCGGTGTTCTGGGCGGGGTCGTGGGTGGCTTTGCGCTGCCACGCGAGTGAGCCTGACGCTAGAAGCGGAACCCGAACGCGGGGCCGAAGGCGAGGCCGCCGTTGGTGGTGCGAGCGACCGAAAGGCTGGCATACGCGCCCTCGACTTCTTCGCCGGGCTTGAAGAGCTCCATGAAGATGACGGCGCCGAGAATCGCGACTGCGGGCGCGACGAAGAGGGTCACGATGCCGCGTGCGCCGACATCGTTCGGGTACATCGCGCGGCCGACGAGTGTGCCGGCCCCGAGGCCGATGAGCTCGCCGGCTCCGGCGCCGAGCACCGCCCAGAGCAGGCTGCTGAAGACACCGCGCTGCGACCAGTCGAGCAGGCCGACGAACCAGGTCGTCACCGCGGCGGTCGCGGCGGGCAGCACCATGAGGAGAAGAATGTCGTCGCTGTCGAATGGATCGCTGAGGCCGCCTTTCGAGAAGTTCACCGCGATGCCGCCTGCGAGCGCGAGGTAGCTGGTGATGCCGCCCGCGATGATGCCGAGGCCCGAGGCGATGACGCTCACGCTCTTCTTTCGCGTGGTCGGGCCGGCCTGCAGGCGCGGGCTTCCGCGTTCAGGGGCGGCGACGGGAGCGGGCGCGACCTCCGGGACGGGCGTGGCGTCTTCGGTTCCCGGAACGCGATCGACCTTCGCGGGCGAGTCTTCGGACTGCGTGGTGGCGAGCAGCTGCGCGGTCAGGGCGAGGGCAAGGAGCACGGCGCGCAGCGTAGCTCGACCCAATCACCCCGCGCGAAGTCCAGGGGCGCTACGGCACTTGTGGATCGGAAGGTTCGGTCTCTGCCGGCGCCTCGACTTCGCGCGGGGCGGTGGTTGGAGGTTCGACGACGGGACATCCCTGATTCTCGCCCGCTTCGTTCGGACACTTGTCGGCGCCGTCGAGAACTCCGTCGGCATCGTTGTCGGGGTCGGGCACGCCGTCTTCGTCTTGAAATCCATCTTTGTCCTCGGCGGCAGACGGCGCGAGGTCGACGCCGTTCGGAATTCCATCGCCGTCTTGATCGAGGTCGGGACATTCGTCGGCGGGATACCGAATCGACTCCGTGCAGCGCGGCAGGGGAGGCCCGCCGTTTCCGAACGCGAGGCCGCCGTACACGCGGAACGTGGGCGTCGTCAGCGCTTTGCCGAACCCCGGCCCACCGAGGAAGAAGAGCTCGAAGTTTCCGATGGGGTAGCGCCCGCCGAACAACAGCTCGAGCCCCGCCTTCGCCCCGGACAGCGAGACGAAGCCGCGCACGCTCACTTCCCCGCGCATCCCTTCGCCCAGCTGACTCGCCGACAACGACACCGCAAGTTGCGACGCGCGATCGCGAACCAGGGCCTCGAGCTGCGCACCGAGCTGCAGTCGCGTGAAGACGCGCCCGACGTTCACGCGCGGCAGAAACTGAAAGCCGCCATCGCCCAGCGCGGCAGGTGAGCCGACCGGAATTCCGAAGCCCAGCGACGCCCAGACCGCGACGGGAAATCCTTCGTGAAGAATCGACACCTTCGCGTGAACGAACGGCGTGCCGAAGCCCGCGCTCGCCGGAGCGAACGACGCGCGTTCCGACGTCTGGTGCACGATGATCGGCAGCTCGGCAGAAAACTCGAGCCAGCGCGTGATGCCCGCGGCGCCGGAAAGCGTGACCGCGAAACGATCGCGCAGCAGCGTGCCGCCTGCGTCCTTGAGGTGCGCGTGCGAGTACTGCAGCGACGCGGTGGTTCGGTACGTGCCGCCGCGAAGGGTCTGGCCATTGCCGACCAGCAACGAGCCGCGCGCGGCGGCGTCGAGGTGAAGCTGCTCCAGATCTCCAACGGCGCCCACCAGCAGCGCCACGGCCAACCACGTCATCCATGCCCTCCGTCTTCGTCGCCGTGCACGTGCTCGATGTCGAGCCTCTCGGCCTTCGCGCGGCACGCATCGAGCTCACGCATCAGCGTGGGACGATCCGCCTCCGGTGTTCTGCCCAGCTGCTCGGCGAGGCGCTGACATTGACGCAGCTGATCCGTCACATCGGGCGCGAGGTTCGGGCCACCTTGAATCGCCAGCGGCGTGCGCAGCGGCGGCTGGCGGAAGTTGAGCAGCGCATCGCGCATCGCGTCTGCCTTCGGGCGCGCCATCGAGCCTTTCGGGATTTCCTCGAGCCGCTTGAGCACCTCGTCGAAGCACGGGTCCGTCGGCTTCACTTTGCGCGACATGCAGTCGCTGTAGAGCGCGAGCGCCTTCTCGTGCTTCT
>JAYUXE010000069.1:0-2590 GCA_043753165.1 Archangiaceae bacterium
TAGCCGAGCTGACCTTTGACACCGGGTCCCGCTCCGGCCGCCTGGGTGACGCCCAGCCGGTAGACCTGGGCGTAGACCAGAGGGCCGGCCGCGCCGAGCTTCACTTTGATCTGCGGTGGCGGCTCGGTGACTTCCCCGCCCAGCTTGCACCAGTCGACCTGCGGCTGCGTGAGGTCGAGCTTCGGCAGCTGCGCCTCGGTGAACCCATTCGCGAGCCCGTCGCGATCCGCGAGCACCCACGTCGCGCCGTTGTCCGTGCTGAAGCGCGCGGCCAGGCGGTAGCTCTTCGTGGCGGTGGCCGTCGCTCCGGCGACCATCACGTCGCCCTTGTACGCATCGCGCGCGAGGTCGCCCGTCGTCGGCCCGTCGGCGTCGCCCGTGTAGCTCGCGTCCGTCCACGTGAAGTCCGTGCCGACGGGGCTGGCCGAGACCATCGCCGCCACGCCGACCTGCGCCTTGATGCCCGGCCCCTGCCCCGCGCCCTTCGTTGCGGGTCCGACGACCTGGGCGAGAATTCGCACCGCCACCATCGCTGCGCCCGAGCCGTCAGTCGCCGTCGCCGGGTTCAACACCAGCGCTTCGTCGATGCCCTTCTGCGTGTCTGCTTCGTACGTGAACGCGTTGCTCAAGCTGCCCACTCGCCCGTCGACGTTCGTCACGCTGATGGCGATTTTCCCAACGGCGGCCCCTGCCGGCGCGCGCACCGTCAGCTTCCGCTTCGAGCTGACGATCACCTGCGTGCCGGCCTTGTCGCCGAACTTCACCGCGGCGCTGTCGTCGAAGTTCGCGCCGTTGACGGTGACGACGGTGCCACCCGACTGCGGCCCACGGTCCGGAGCGACCGAGGTGATCTCCGGAGCCGCCCCTGCGCTGCCTCCGCCGGTGCCTCCGTCAGACCCCGTGCTTCCGGGACAACCAGCGAGGACGACGAGCGCGAAGATTCCGACAGGTAGAAAGCGAACCATGGGCGGCGGAACCTACTCTGAGCGACAATGGGTCCGCCATGAACCGAACCCTGACGCTCGCCCTCGCCTGTTCCTTCGCCCTGGGCTGCACCAGCTACCGCGACGACGTCGCCACCATGTGCGACGCCCCCGACAAGATCGGCGACACCTCGAAGATGAAGCCCAGCGAGAAGATGGTGCTGATGGGCAAGTACATGGAAGAGAACGTGAAGTCCGAGAAGGGCAAAGAGCTGCTCTGGAACCTCGCGTCATCGGGCCGCGGCGCGCGCAACAAGATCATGCGCACCGAAGCCCAGAAGGTCGGCATCAACCCCTGTCACCTGTCTGACGTTCCGTAAGTGTTCGCCGCCCTTCTCGCCCTTGCGCTGACGGCCGCACCGGACGCAGGCCCCGAGCCAGTCGTCGAGTTGGTGAAGGGCGGGCGCACCACCCGGCAGTCGCGGGTGATCCTCGGCACGAAGGTGACCGTGGCGATCGCCGACCCGCCCCGCGCGGAGCTCGCCAACCACCAGCTGCACTTCGACGCGGCGTTCGTTCCGTTTCTCGCGATGGAAGTGGCGCTCTCGGACTCGCGTGACGACGCCGTGGTGCCGGCGATTCAGGCGGCGAACAAAGCGCCGGTGGCAGCCGGCCTCGAGCTCTGCAACCTCGTCGCGCTCGCGCTCGAGACGGCCCGAAAATCGAAGGGCACCTACGAGCCCACCGCGCCGTGTGGATCCTGGAAAGAGCTCGACCTTCGCGCGGTGAAGATGCCGAGCCCCGCGTGCACGCTGCGGTTGAAGAAGCCCGGCATCACGCTGCAGCTCGCGCCCCTCGCGCTCGCTTCCGGCGTCGACCGCGCGGTGAAGGTGCTGCGGAACCTGGGCTACGTAAACTTCATGGTTCAGGCGGGCAGCGACCAGTACTTCGCCGGCGGCGTCGGCGATCGCGGCTGGAAGATGACCGTGCGTGACCCGAAAGGGGCCGACGACAAGTCTTTCGCCCGCGGCGAAGTCACCGAGACGGCCGTCTCGACCCGCGGCGCGATCGCCACCTGCCGTCCTTCGAAGAAGGCCGCGTTCGTCACTGCGCTCGCGCCCACCACAGTCGAAGCGATGCTGCTCGCGGAAGCGACGCTGACCAGGGGCTTCGACGAGAAACTGAAGCTGCTGGTCGTCGAGGCCGATGGAACCGTGAAGGCGAATGCCGAGCTCAAGGCGCAGCTCGACCTGACGCCGCACTGAGGTGCGCTCACGGGCCGTTGGCGCGAATCTGTTCCGCGTCCCGCATCGCCTCGATTGTCTCAATCGTGCGCTCGATGCCCTTCGCTCCATCGGGGCTCTCGAAGCGCTGCGCGGCACGAAGCTCGGCCACCGACTCGTCGTAGTGCCGCGTCGCCGACAACGCGCTCGCCAGGGCCGCATGCGTCCGCGCCGACGGAGCGAGCCGCACCGCCGTCCGATACGCATCCAACGCCCGCGCCGTCAGCCCCGCCTGCATGTCGACGCCGGCCTCGAGCAACATCAGCTCGAGCCGTTGATTCGAATCGACCGCGCTCGAGCTCGCCCGCGCGATCAGCGCTTTCGATTCGTGCCAGCGGCGGCCGGCCACCAGCGTGTTCACCCGTTCGCGCGTCAGCTCGTAAT
>JAYUXE010000070.1:0-6162 GCA_043753165.1 Archangiaceae bacterium
AAGAATTGGTCGAGCATGTGGGCGATTGTGCGCCGCCTCGGGCCGACCGTCGAAAAACTAACCGCCGATGCGTCGCCACAGCGCGTGCATTCGCGAGTAGCCGTTGGCGGCGTACCAGCCCAACGCGGCGTCGAACCCCTGGCCGTCGACGTACGCGCGGCCCGTTTCGAGCGCGCGAAGCGAGACGACGTTCTGGGCGAGCACGTGCTTCGCGCCGCGTTCGATGGCTTCCTTCGCCGCCGCCGGTTGGCCCAGCAGCTTCAGCGCCGCGGCGTAGAGCGCGTAGACTTCTCCGGGGTCGACCTCTTCCGTCCACGCGGTCGAGTGCTCTTCGAAGAGGTCGAGCGCGGCGAGGAAGTCGTTCTTCGCCTTGGCCAATTCCAGCGAGTCGCGGGTGTCGAGGTACTTCTGCACGCGCAGGCGGCCGGCGAGCGCGCGCGACCACGCGAGCAGCATCGTCCAATCGTTGCTCTGCGCCGACTTGCGCGCGAGGGCGACCCAGGCGTCTGCCTTCGTGAGGTCCCCCTTCGCGAGCGCGACCCCTGCGAGCACTGCGGGCGCTTCGGCGGTCGCCGCGTGGTTGCCGATCGCCACCGACAGCACCGCGTACTTTTCTTCCAGCGCCTGCGCCGCGTCGAGCTCGCCCAGCTCGAGCAGCACCAGCGCGAGGTTGTGGGTCGCGATCGCCTCGCGCCGTTTCCAGCCAGTGGCGCGCGCGAGCTCCAGCGATTTTTCGAACGAACGCCGTGCGCCCGCGAGCTCGCCCTGCCCGAAGTGAAGAATCGCGCGCGCATTCCAGGCGAGGCACTGCGCGCGAAGGTCACCGCGCGCGCGCGACAGGGCAATCAGCTCTTCCACGAGGCCCAGGGCGCGCGCGAAGTCGCCCGCGGTCGTGCACGCCATCTGCTGCGCGCGCAGAAATTCCAGCGCCTGCACGTCGTCCTTCAACACCGCGGCCGGCACGCGCTGCCGCACCTTCTCGCACGCCTTCAGCGCGTCCTTCGGCTTGCCCAGAATCTCGCAGAGAAACCACGTCCAGCTCTTTGCCCAGCGAATCCAGAGGTGCGAGGCGTTGGGGCCGTCGAGCTTTTCCAACCTCTTTTCGAGCTCGGTGAACGCCTTCACCGTGTCGTCCTTTCTCACCAGGTGCGAGCACGCCTCGGCGCGTACCAGCTCGACTGCGGCCATCGCGGCATCGGGGCTCAGCGTCTCCCAGGCCTCGAGCTGCGTCCTCTGCTGCGCTGCAAGCGCCCGGGCGACCTCGGGTGCAGGGGCCTTCGACGCCAGCGGAGCGACCCGCCCCAACGCCATCACCGTCGCCAGCGCCTTCTCGGGTTGGCCGGCCAACAGCTGCGCGTCGGCGATGCGGCGAACCAATGCGAAGCGCCGCACCCCGCTGCTGGCCCGCGCGGCCTCAATCCACTCGTCGGTCGAAGGACGACCCTGTTCCGTGAGCCAGCCCGCCCAGACCTCGCGCCACAGCGAGGCGACTTCGCCCGTGAGCAGCGGCAGGGCGAGTGGCAGCACGCGCGGAAGGTCGTTGGTCTCGGGCAACGCCTGCACCGCCCACTGACCTGCGGCCGCAAGCCATGGCGCGCTGACGTCGGGGCCCAGGTGCGCAAGCAGCGCGAGCCGCACGCGTGGATCTCTGAACGCCACCACGCCGGCTTCTTCCTTCAGCACCGCCGACGCATCGGGCATCGCCCCCGTCGCTGCGAGCGCACCGTGGCTCACCGTCTCGCCGAGCGCCGCCGCGCGCTGCGCGAGTGAGAAGACCGCCGGCCCCAGCGCGCGCACCGACTCGACCCGCAACGCCTCGAACGTCAACGGCAGCGCGCCGTCGGCGAGCCGGGGGCTCTGCTCGAGCAGCGACCACACGCCAAGCGCGAGCCCGGGATTTCCCTGAACGACCGCGGCCAGCCGCGCCGCGAGCTCGACCCCACAGCCCCGCTTCATGAGCAACGCTGCGATGCCCTCGTCCGTCAGCGGCGCGACGTCGACGGCGGGGGGCCGGCGGCGTTCGGGCCAGCGCGCGGACGCGAGCGTGAAAGCAGACTCGCCGGTGTCTGCCGCGAACACGACCGTGCCGGGCACCGGCGTGTCGACGTGGGCGAGCGCATCGAAGAAGGCGACCGTGTCTGCGTCGGCGAGGTGCGCGTCGTCGAGCGCGAGCACGAGCGGAGCGGTCGCTGCGGCAAGCGAGAACACGTGCACGAGCTGCGCGCACGCACCTTCGGCCCGGCTCGTTGCGTCGAGGCCCGCCGCCGTGCTGCCCACCAATGAAGCGAGCAGCTGCGCGACCAACAAACGCCGTTCGGGGTCGAGCGCGAGCAAGGCGGGCGACTGCTGCAAGGCCGCGATGAAGAGCCCGTCGTCCGTTTCGTCGATGCCCGTGAGCGCGCGAAGAATGCGGCCCAGCGTCCCGTACGGCGTGACCTTCACCAGAAACGAATTGGGGCGGCTTTCGACCAGCTGGTCGAGCAGGTGCGTGCGGCCGAGCCCTTCTACGCCGGTGACGCGCACCAGTTGCAGCGAGTCGTGCGCAGCCGAGTGGGCGGCCAGCGACTGCAACCGTTCGAGTGGAGAATCCAACCGCGGCCGACTCTAACCCGTGCAAGGGCAGTCAGAAGCCCGGAGTCACCGCGGGGCCCGGCTGTGCGGCGGGCAGGCGGATGACGAAGGTCGCTCCGGCGCCGACTTCGCTCTCGACGCGCAGCTCGCCTTTGTGTTCCTCGATGATGCTGCGGCTGATCGAAAGGCCGAGGCCCGTGCCCTTGCCGCGCGGCTTGGTCGTGAAGAAGGGCTCGAACAAGCGCTTCCGCACGTCGGCCGCCATGCCCGGGCCGGTGTCCTTCACCGAGACGAGCACCGTCCAGTCGGCGCCCGAGGCTTCGACGTACAGCTTCTTTTCCGGCGACGACTCCATCGCCTGGCCCGCGTTCATCATCAGGTTCACGAGCACCTGCCGCAGCTGGTTGCCGTTGCCGATGATGACGGGCAGCCCTTCGGCGTAGCGGGTCTCGATCTTCACGCCCTGCAGCTGCAGCTGATGCGCGACCAGCTTCACCGCGCCATCGACGACACTCTTCACCTCGAGCCGTTCACGCTCGACATCGGGCGGCCGCGCGAACTCGAGCAGGCGCTGAAGAATCGAGTTCGCCCGCTGCGCGTCGCTGTCGATGAGCCCGAAGTATTCCTTCGCCTCGTCGAGGTCGGCCGACTCTTTGCCCAGCTGCGCGAAGCCGACGATGCCGACCATCGGGTTCTTCACTTCGTGCGCGAGGCCAGCCGAGAGCTCGCCGATCGCCGACAGCTTTTCCGATTGGATCAGCAGCGCGTTCTTCCGTTCGAGCTCGTCGTTTCGTTTTCCGAGCTCTTTCGTCATCTGGTTGAAGGCGGTCGCGACGGCGCCGATCTCGTTCTGGCTCGTCACTTCGACCTCGACGTTGAATTCCCCCTTCGATACGCGCGCCATCGTCAGCTCGAGGGTGCGCAGCGGCTTCGTCACCCGGCGCGAGAAGAAGACGGCCGCCAGCAGCGCCGCCGAGACGAGCGCGATGGCGAAGAGCAGCGCGCGCTTCTGCAGCTCGCGCGTCGCGCGGAACACCTGGTCGCGCGGCGTCTCGACCACCACGGCGGCGAGCCCTTTGTCGAGCCGCGCGTAGCTGGCCACCACGTCGCCATCTTCGGCGTCGTAGTCACGGCTGCCGCGCGCGACCTTGGCGTCCAGCGCGTCTTTCACCACGGGAAGTCCCGAAAGGTCGGCGTGTCCCAGCACCTTCTGCGCATCGGGGTGGGCGAGCACGCCGCCGCGCGCATCGACGACGAAGACCCGGTACACGCCTGCGGTCTGCACCACCTTCAACAGCCGTTCGGGCCGCAGGTCGGCGACCGCGACGACGTTCGCATTTCGCGTGGCGACGGCGACACGCAGCAGCGCGAGGTCCGGAGCCACGCTCGCGTTCTGAACCAGCGAGCCCAGCGCCGCGACGGATTCCAGCGGCACGGGGTAGGTCTTTCTCGCGTGCTCCAGGTCGGTGGGCCCCAGGTTCAACGCCAGCAGCCGCGGCACGTCGGTGAAGGAAAAGCTGCGCTCGAAGCCGCCGCTGGTGGTGCGCGTCCAGAGCTCCAGCGAGAGCACGTCGTCGTCCGCGTCGAACAGCGCCCGGGCCCTGGCTTCGGTCGGCTGACCTTCGGCGGCGAAGTACTTGAGCTTGTCGGCCAGCGCGTCCAGCGTGCTTCCGACCTGGTCGGACACGGTCGCCGCGACCAGCGCGTTGACGTCGTAGACGCTGGCGAGCTTGTCGGCGGTGACGATGCGCGAGGCGAGGGCGAGGGTGGTGACCATCGCTCCGACGAGCATGGCGCCGAAGAGCGCGACCAGCTGGGTTCGGATCGAACGGCGCATCGTTGGTCTCTACCTGCCCCCTGAAAGATCGAAACGGTACCCGATGCCGAGGAAAAGCCCACCCGCTTGAAGCTTCGCGAGCGGAATGTCGAGGCGCCCGTACAGAAACGAGAGCTCGACGAAGGCCGCCCCAGGGCCGAACCGCCGGCCGGCCGCCACCGTCACTTCGAACGACGGCACCACCTGCGTCGCGGCCGCGAGGCCGACCGAGCTGACCGTCAGCTGGCCGCCTGCACCGAAGGTCCCACGAAAGGTCCAGCTTCCACGGTCGGCCTGCGCGCCCAGCAGCAGGGCTGCGTGCGCCGCCGTCACGCGCGCAACCACCGAGCCATCTGGCCCCTTCGCCGCCGCCGACGCGCCGTACGCGCCGACCCGCAGCTCGGCCACCGGCAGGCCGCTGAGGAAGTACGGCCGGTACGCCACCGACAGCTCACCTGCCGGGGAAACCACCGCGCCGCCATTGAAGCGGCCGCCCACGACGCCGGCAAAGGTGAAGGGTGAGAAGTCGCCCGCGAGCGTCAGCGCGTGCTTCGACACGACCTTCTCGTGCGTCACCGTCAGCATCGCGCGTTCGTCGGCCGGCAATGCCGCAGGCGCGCGCCACTTCGCCGTCCACGCCTCGCCTTCCGCGGTCATCGGGCCCACCACGCCGCGATCCACCGACAGCTGAGGCGTGGCTCCAGCCACCACACGGCCGCGCGCGTCCAGCAGCCGCACGACGACCTTCGTGGAAGAGACGCCGTCGGCACGCAGCGGCTGCCGGTCGAATGCGGCCGTGGCGCTGACCACGCGGGGGCTGCCGAAATAGAAGCGAACGGGGTTGCTCCACTCGGACGTCTTTCCGGTCGTTCCCAGGGCGCGGATTCGCAGCACGTGCTCGCCGTCTGACAGCGCGACGCGGGTGGGCGGAGGACCCAGTGGCTGCACCACCCCATCGACGTCGAGCTCGTGGGTCACGGCGTTGTCCGATTTCGACCACGTCACGCCGATGAGCCCGTCGGCCGGCCGCACCAGCACTGCGCCATCGATGGGGAACAGCAGCGCCACCTTCTGCGGTGGCGAGAGGTCGGCGACGATGAAGCCCCGCGGCTCGGAGGCGAACGACAGGTGGCCGACCACATCGCGCGCCGTCACGCGCCACACGTACCGGCCCGCAGCGAGCCGCGTCTTGTGCACCAACGCCGGCGTCGTCACCGACACCGGGGTGTTGAACGTCTCTCCGCGCGCGAGCTCGACGATGTACGCCACGCCCTGCGGGTGCGCATGCCACTGCAGCTCGACGTCGCTGCCTGTCGCATCGGGTTTTCCCAGCGTCTCGCCGCGCGCAGCGACGGCCGGCAGCCGCACCCGGAAGCTGCTTTCGGCGCTGAAGTCCGACTGGTTGCCTTTTTCGTCGCGCGCGGCGATGCGGAAGCGGTACTCGCCGGCTCCGGCGGGTTTGAAGCTCATCGACGGGTCGGGGGCCTCGTGCATCACCTTCTCGGGCGTGTCGTGCGTCGCCTCGACGACGTACCGCCGCGCGCACGGCACCGTGGCCCAGCCGAGCGTCACCGAGGTGGTGCCCATCGCGACGTCTGCGGTCGGCTTCACTTTGGGCGCTGCCAGCCGCACGGCGAGGCGGCGCGCGACCGATGGCTCGGTCGTTCGGCCGGTGAGGTCGACGCCGCGGCCGCGCCAGCTCACGGTTCCAACGGGAAGCGGCACGGTGAACTCGCCGTTGGCGCTCTTCACCAGGGTCGTGTCGCTGGCGCTGA
>JAYUXE010000071.1:0-2587 GCA_043753165.1 Archangiaceae bacterium
CCGGGCAACAAGCTGAAAGAGGACGATGAGGCACCCGTTCAGGCGGGCGCGCCGACCAGCGATGCAGACAGGGCGCTGATTCGCGGTCTTCAGTACGCATTCGAGCCCGCGCCCACCGAGATTCGCGTGCTCGCGGTGGAAGACCTTGGGCTGCTGGGCGACTCGCGCGCGCTGAACCCGCTGGCGCAGCTGCTGGTCGACCCGAACCCGGCCGTGCAGACGGCGGCGCTCAAGTCGATTGCCGCGATCCGCAACCCGCGCGCGGAAGAGATCCTGTCGAACGTGGCGCGGCACCCCGCCCTGCCTGACCGCCTGAAGCTCAGCGCGCTGCAGGCGGTGGTGTTTCAGAACACGGTCTCGTCGCTGGTGTTCTTGAAGCAGGTGACGCGCGGTGGGGCCTTCGGAGGAATGCTGGCTGTCGCGGCGCGGCAGGTGCTGGCCGATGTGGCGCCCGCGCGCGTCGAGGCTGCGAAGTGATCGATCGGAAGGTCGCATTCCTGGGCGCGGGCAACATGGCCGGCGCGCTGATTCAGGGGTTGGTGCGCGCAGGCACTTCGCCGACGCGCATCTGGGCGACGGTGCGCCGGGCCGAACGTGGCGCCGAGCTCACCGTCAAACACCCGGGCCTCAACGTCGGCAGCGACAACCGCGTGGCGGCGAAGGAAGCCGACGTGATCGTGCTCGCGGTGAAGCCGCAGGGCATGGACAAGCTCGTCAAGCAGGTCAGCCCCGAGATCGATTCGAACAAGCTCGTCATCTCGATCGCCGCGGGCGTCCCGATTGCCGCGATCGAAAAAAGGCTGGGCAGCAAGACGCGAATCATCCGCGCGATGCCGAACACGCCGGCCACCGTGGGCCTGGCGGCGACCGCCCTTTCCCCCGGCGAGCACGCGTCGGAAGACGACCTGAAGCTCGCCGAGAAGATCTTTCAGGCGGTCGGCATCACCACCGTGGTCGAAGAGAACCTGCTCGACGCGGTGACGGGCCTGTCGGGCAGCGGCCCTGCGTACATTTTTCTGATCATTGAGGCGCTGTCGGATGCGGGGGTGAAAGTCGGCCTCTCGCGGCACGTCGCGCTGAAGCTCGCGGCGCAGACGGTGTACGGCAGCGCGAAGGTCTTGCTCGAGACCGGAGCGCACCCGGGCACGTTGAAGGACCAGGTGACGTCGCCCGGCGGCACGGCGATCGCGGGCCTGCACACGCTCGAGGCGGGCGGCCTGCGCACCACGCTGATCGATGCCGTCGAGGCCGCCACGCACCGCGCGAAAGAGCTCGGCCTGCAATTTCTGGAAAAGCCGTAACGAAGGGAGAATCGCCGTCATGAAGATGACTCCGCTGGACATCCGTCAGAAGCGCTTCGAGTCGTCGATGCGCGGCTACACCCGTCGCGAGGTCGAAGGCTTCCTCGAGCTCATCGCCGGCGAGTTCGAAGAGGTGGTGAAAGAGAACATCTCGTTGAAGTAAGAGCTGAAGCGCACGATGTCGCGGCTCGAACAGCACCTCGAGCGCGAGAAGACACTGCAGGAAACGATGGTCACCGCGCAGCGCATCAGTGAAGACGTAAAGGCGCAGGCGCGCAAAGAAGGTGAAGTGATCGTCGCCAGCGCCGAACTTCAGGGCGAGAAGATCATCGCCGGAGCCAACGGCCGGTTGACTGATCTGGTCGGCGAGATCAGCGAGCTCAAACGGCAGCGCGTGCAGTTCGAATCGCAGCTGCATTCCGTCATCGATGCGCACCGCAAGCTGCTGGAAACCTTCCAGTCTTCCGGCGGAAACGACGTCTCTTTCCTGCTCAAGAAACGGGGTTCGGGCGAGCCGTAGTGGCAGCGCCCATCGGGCTGGTTATTGGTGGAGCCGCCCGTGTTCCTACCTCTGCTCGCCGCTGCGCTGCTGGCCGCCGTCCCTCCGACGGGTGAGATCGAGACTGCGCGCTTTCGCCTGGTGCACACGCAGGCGGCGACGGGCGCCGCGAAGCAGCTGGCCGGGCAAATCGAGCCGCTGCGCGATCAGCTGCAGGGCGTGCTCGGACGCGACTGGGACGGGGTGACCGAGGTTCGCATCGGCGTCGGACGCCAGGAATACGAGTCACTGGCATTGCCCGGGGGCGCGCCGCCGAGCTGGGCCGTCGCCCTCGCCTACCCGGCCGAGAACATCATCCTCGTCGACGCCCACTCGTTGGTGAAAGGCGACGGGCAGGACACGCTGCGCCACGAGCTCGTGCACGTCGCGCTGGGCCGGCTGGGCCACGATTGGCCTCGGTGGTTTCACGAAGGGCTCGCCCAGATGATCACGGGCGAAGGGCGTTACTCGGTCACGCAGTACGCGACGCTTGCCCGCGCGGTAAACACCGACCGCGTGTTCCGCTTCGAAGATCTCGCAAACGGCTTCCCCGACCTGCCGGCCGACGTCGAAATTGCGTACGCGCAGAGCGCCGTCTTCGTGGGCTGGCTGCACGACCGGTATGGCGCCAAAGGCTTTGGCGCGCTCGTCGATGGCGTGCGCGCCGGTGAGCCATTCGAGACTTCGTTCGGCAAGGCGTTTCACACCTCGCTGCAGCAGGAAGAAAAGGCCTTCGGTGCCGAGCTTC
>JAYUXE010000072.1:0-2586 GCA_043753165.1 Archangiaceae bacterium
CTGCGCTTCAAGCTGGCGCTCGCGCTGCCGTACGACGTGTTCAACCGCGACCTGCTCGATCGGCAGGTGCGGAGCATGGGTGAACAGCTGGGGACTCCGGGCGTGTCGTGGCAGCTGGTGCGCACGGCGCCGGTGCAGCACCAGGGTCCGCAGGTCGAAGCGTTTCCCGACGAGCTCGATTTCTCGGTGGCCGGAGGCAACATGATTCACCCGCGCCGGCCGTACGAGGTGCGCATCAGCTTCCCGCCCAACGAGCACAGCTACGTCGGGGTCGACCTGCGCGCGTATTACATCGACGGCATCGAGTTAGGGATCAACTACGTCGGGCGCGACCTGCTCGCGAAGGGCGACCGCTGGTACGTCGGCGGCAGCGGCGGAGTCGGCGCGCGGCTTCGCATCGGCACCTCGGACCTCTACCCCTACTTTTCGCGAGGCTCATTCGACGCGAGCTACACGACGCAGAAGCTCGCGAAGTACTTCCGGCCGGGCATCTGGACCTCGACGTTCATTGCGTCGCGGCAGCGAAGCGATCTGTTGATCGAGAGCTTCTGGAACTGGACGGTGGACGCGGCGCTGCAGCTGGAAATCGAGGTGCGGCCGGCGCTGCGTTTCTCGGTCGCGGCGGGCTACGAGTACCGCGTGCTCTTTGGCGTCGAGTCGCCGCCGAACGTCGACACCCCCTACGAGGGGAAGATGATTCAGCACAACCGGCCTTTCGTGCGGCTGCTGACCGAGTCGGTGGTGAAGCCCAACGTGCTTCGGTGGGATCGCCGGCACACGCTGGAATCGGAGTTCCGCTACTACTTCCCGCTTCGCAAGGACCTCGGCATGGGCTGGGTCGACCTGCGGTACCAGTACGTGAAGGAGTTCGGTTGGCATGACTTCTGGATCAAGGGCCACGGCCACGCGACGTGGGGCGACATCACGTTCGCCGATGAGATCTCGGTCGGTGAGTTCGTGCGCGGCATCTTCAACGGCATCTGGGTTCCGACCGCGATCTCGATTCTTCTCGAGTTCCGCTTCTCGCTGGTGCGCGACGTGCTCAAGGTGGGCGCGTTCGCGGACTTCGGGGTGTTCGCCGAACGGAATCGCACCACCAACGAGCTCTACCCGGCGTTCGGGATGGGGGTGGGGCCCACGGTGTCCTTGCTTGCGCTCGACATGTTCCAGGTCGACATGTTCCTGGGCTTCGGAATCCGGCCCAGCGCCGCGTTCAACGTCGGCTTCGGGCTCATCTTGAACAAGGCATTCTAGAAGAGAGCTTCCCCCGGCTCGGGTTCAGCGGGGCGTCGCGCGCAGGGGAGCACGTTGGCTCACGGTGCGGTTGCTCTGCCCGGGCTCGTCGATGGTGACGAGGTGCGGCTCAGTCAGCGCCTCGTCGGGCGGAACCTCGTCAATCCACCCGGGCAGCTTCGGCACCAGCGCCAGTGGGGGGGCAAGCTCGCGAAGCGCCCGCCGCAACCCCGAGTCTTCGGGCGACACGCGCAGACCTGCGTTGATCGCCGCCCGCGCCTTGGCCGTCTGCCCCGTGCCTCGGAAGAGGTGCGCCGCCACCTGGTACGAAGCGACTGCGCGTTCTTTCTGATTCAGGCGGTCGCAGAGCTCGGCGTGGTGAACCCGCAGCGACGCGTCTTTCGTGTTGAGGACGATCAGCTGCCGGTAGATCTCGGCCGCGCCTTCGACCTTGCCCTTGCGAAGCAGGGCGTGGGCTTGATCCTTCAGGGCTCTTTCGTCGGGGACGGTGCGCATCCAGCTTTGAATGCACTGCAAACCTGCTGCCTGCGTCGACCGTCAATGGTTCCGCGGGCCTGCTTGCCGCGAACGGTGACAGTGGAGCGGACACGCGCGATCGACCTGCCCACCGCAGTTCTCAGTGCGGCGCGACGTTTTCGCCGACGCACTTCCGCGGGCGCTCGGGCCGCTGCTCGTCTTCCTGCGCTTCGGACTTCGCGCGCAGGTCGCGGCCATTCACCGAGTACCGCTTGCCGTCGGCATCGACGAGCACGGTGACATCGCCGCCGACAATCGACTTCTCGACGTGCTTCTGAACCCGAACATCCGCGCCGCCCGTGATGAACACCTTGCCCGAGGCGGCCATCGCGTCGAAGGCTTTGGGGGTGGGGTGGCCGTAGTTGTTGGTTCCCGACGAAATGACCGAGACCTCAGGGCTCAAGACAGACATGAAGCACGGGTTCGACGAGTGCGCCGAGCCATGGTGATCCGCCCGGTAGACCTCGATGTCGCCGACCCGTTCGGCCGTGCTCGACTCGATGTCGTGGTAGCCCTCGCGGCGGTTTCCAAACTCACGGTGCTGGGTGAGCCCGGTGAGGTCGCCGCCCGCGAAGAGCTCGAAGTCCTGGAACGTGAACTTCAGCGCCACCGAGTAGTCGTTTTCAGAAGCGGGGTAGGCATCGAGCTCGGCCGGGTTGGTCTTCGCCAGCGCCTCCAGCAGCCCGTTGCCGTTCGCGGCAACCACGTCGATCTGCAGCCCTTCGCCCAGGTCGATCTTGTCGCCGACGGTGACGACCCGGTGCGTCTTCACCTGGCCCGACGACAGCCACTTCGGCACCGCGCGCTCGTAGCCTT
>JAYUXE010000073.1:0-2584 GCA_043753165.1 Archangiaceae bacterium
ATACCGCCCGGTGTCGCAGGGGCTGCCGCTGCCGCCGTCGCTCGCTCCGACGGGAAGCACGCGGCCCCGCGAGCCGGCGCCGGGGCAGGAAGGGATGTGGAAGGTGCCGACCCGCCCGACCTGGCCGGGCGACGTCGATGACGACAACGCGTGGGTGCTCGACGGCGTATCGGGTCACGCAGGGTTGTTCGGTACCGCGCAAGACGTGGCGAAGTTCGGGCAGGCCGTGCTCGACGGCTTCATCGTGCCGCCTTTTCCGTGGGCGAAAGACGCCACCAGCACCCGTGCGCTCGGGTTCGACACACCGTCGGACGAAGGCCCTTCGGCTGGCACGCGGTTCGGCAAGTCCGGCCCGGGGGCAGCGATCGGCCACCTCGGCTTCACCGGCACCAGCGTGTGGGTCGACCTCGATCGCGAGCTGGTGGTCGCGCTGTGCACCAACCGCGTCGCGCTGGGCCGCGCGAACATCGCGATTCGAGACTTCCGCCCCCGCTTCCACGACGCCGTGCTCGACGCACTGGCCTTCTGAGACCCCCCATGACCGACGGCAACGTCCTTTCCACCATCGACCCGCAGAGCATCCGCAAAATCCACCTCGTCGGCGTGGCCGGCACCGGCATGGGCAGCTTTGCCGGCATGTTGAAAGCGGCGGGCTACGAGGTGACGGGCAGCGACGAGAACGTGTACCCGCCGATGAGCACGATGCTGCAGACGTGGGGAATTCCCGCGCTGACGCCGTACTCGCCGCACAACCTCGAGAAGACCACGCCCGACCTCGTCATCATCGGCAACGTCATTCGCCGCGTGAACGTCGAGGCAACGGCGGCGCGCGAGTCAGGCGTGAAGCAGATGAGCTTCCCCGCGGCGCTGGGCTCACTTTTCCTGAAGCAGCGCCATTCGGTCGTGGTCGCCGGCACGCACGGAAAGACGACCACCTCCTCGATGATGGGCCACGTGCTCACCTCGGCGGGAAGGGATCCGACGTTTCTCGTCGGCGGGGTGACGAACAACTACGCAGGCAACTTTCGCCTGGGCAAAGGGCCGCACTTCGTCGTCGAGGGCGACGAGTACGACACCGCGTACTTCGACAAGGGCCCCAAGTTTCTGCATTACCAGCCGAAGACGGTGATCCTCACCAGCATCGAGTTCGACCACGCGGACATCTACCGCGACCTGCCGCACTACGAGGCGAGCTTCGAGAAGCTGATTGCGATCATCCCGAAAGACGGGCTGCTCGCGGTGAGCACGGCCTACCCGAACGCGATCGCGCTCGCGAAGAAGTGCGCCGCAAAGGTCGTCACGTACCGCGGCGTCGACGGAGCCGACGCCGACTACGCACCCAAAGACCTGACCTTCGACGAGGCAGGGTCGGCCTTCACCGTGATGGAACGCGGCGTCGCGCTGGTCCGGGTCGAGCTGCCGATGGGTGGGTCGCACAACGTCGAGAACGCACTGGGGGTGATCGCCGCAGCGCGGGGGCTGGGGCTGACGCACGAAGAGATCGCCGCGGGCCTGAAGACTTTCAGCGGGGTGAAGCGCCGGCAGGAAGTGCGTGGGGAAAAGCGCGGCGTGAGGGTGATCGACGACTTCGCGCATCACCCGACGGCGGTGCGCGAGACGATCGCCGCGGTGAAGGGCCGCGCGCCAGGCCGCCGGTTGTGGGCCATCTTCGAGCCGCGCAGCAACACCAGCCGGCGCAACATCCACCAGCAGGACTACGCAAATTCCTTCATCGGGGCCGACCGCGCGAGCATCAAGGTGCCTGACCCGCACGACAAGATTCCCGCGGGCGAAGGGCTCGATGTGCCGAAGCTGGCCGAGGCGCTGGCGGCGCAGGGAATTCCGTCGTTCGCCGCTGCGACGGTGGATGCGCTTCTCGACGAAGTGGTCGCGGGCGCGAAGGAAGGCGACGTGCTGCTGGTGATGAGCAATGGCAGCTTCGGCGGGTTCATCGACAAGCTGCTTGCGCGGCTGTGATCAAGGCGGGACAAGTGGCCATGCGTACAGTCGGTATCGCAGTGCTGGTGTTGCTCACGGGTTGCCCGAAATCGGAACCGCCCCCGCCTCTCACGGGGCCGGTGGCCGGGGAAGAACGCCCGGGCCTGCAGACGATGGTGCTGAAGACGCTGGACGGAAAAGAATGGCGCCTGAGCCAGGACAAGGGGCAGGTGGTGCTGCTCGACGTCTGGGCGACGTGGTGCGAGCCGTGCGCGGATTCGCTGCCCATGTACAACGATCTGCTGAAGGAGTTCGGGCCGCGCGGGCTCAAGCTGTACGGCATCAACGTCGACGCGGACTCGAAGGTCGTTCGACCATTCTTGAAAGAGCTGAAGATCGAGATCCCCGTGCTGCTCGACCCGGGGGCCGCCGTCGTCGAAGGCGCATTGAAGGTGTCGGTGATGCCCACGGCGTACCTCATCGATCGCCAGGGCAACATTCGTCACGTCCACGACGGCTTCGCGCAAGAATTTCTGCCGCGGTACATGAAAGAAATCGAAGAGCTTCTGGCAGAGAAAGCCCAGTGAGCCCTGCAGAGCTGCTCGAGGTGGCGGTCGAGGCCGCGAAGGCGTCAGGCGCGGTGTTG
>JAYUXE010000074.1:0-6149 GCA_043753165.1 Archangiaceae bacterium
GCCTCTGGCACCCTGGTTCCTTCATCCCGCTGAAATCTGTGAACAGAAGGCACGCGTAGCAACTTCTCGCGTCGCGCCCGCGGGAACCAAATCGATGCACATTGCAATTGAGGACTTGAAGCTCGACCACCTCGATTTGATTCACGCCGGGGAACACACGTTTCAGCTTGCCCCGAAGATCCGTGCGGTCGCGATCAGCAGGCTGGCGAAGGATGTCGGGGTCTGAAAGGCGCTGGCCAGGCGACGGCGCCGGTGTCACTTGCAGTGGCGCATCCGCGCAGGTTGACGCAGAACCCAAGGCATGGCCCGCCTCACCCCGTTGCTCACCGCGATGCACCGCTACGACAAGTCACTGTCGACGTGGGGCCGGGGAAAGGGGACGGTCATCGACGCGCCCGTGTTGGCGTGGCTCGTCGAGACGAAGCACGGCCGGCTGCTCTACGACGTGGGCTGCGACTGGAAGAAGCTCGAAGATCCCGCGGCGCGCGAGCGGCTCTACGCGGGCTTCGTCTTCGGCCCACCCCGGATGACGCCAGAACAGCGACTGCCCGCGGTGCTGCACTCGCTCGGCCTGACGCCGCTCGATATCGATCTCGTCGTACTCAGCCACCTGCACTTCGATCACGCGGGAGGCCTCGGCGAGGTCGCCCATGCCGAGGTGCACGTTCAGCGCGCTGAGCGCGAGGCGGCGCTGTCGGGCAATGACTCCGCTTGCTTCCACGACGAGGTGCGCGGGCCGTACCGCTGGGCCGAGCAGGACGGCGGCTACGTTCCGATGGAGGGGACGACCGTGATCCCCTCGCCCGGCCACACCGCGGGACACGTGTCGCTGTTGATCGAGCGCGACGTCGGTGCGCCCGTGCTGCTGTGCGGCGACGCGGCGGATCTCGAAGAAAACCTCATCGACGAGGTCGCGCCGGGTCTGTGCTGGCGCGATGACCCCGCGCCGGCACTCGCCAGCATCCGGAATCTGAAAGCGGTCGCTCGAAGCGCTGGCGCGGAACTCTGGCCCAACCACGACCTCGCCTTCTACCGGCGGTTGGTGTGACGGCTCAACCGGCGGTTCTATACAGTCGCGTTCCATGACGAACGCGATTCGGTTTCACAAGACGGGTGGTCCTGAAGTGCTGGTGTTCGAGCCGGTGGAAGTTCCGGTTCCGGCGGCAGGTGAGGTGCGGTTGCGGCAGACGTTCGTCGGAGTGAACTTCCTCGACGTCTACAACCGCACCGGCTTCTACCCGACCGCACTGCCGATGGTGCTGGGTTCCGAAGGAGCGGGTCGCGTCATCGCCCTCGGCCCCGGTGTCACGTCACTCAAAGTCGGAGACCGCGTCGCATACGGCACGATTCCCAGCGCGTGGGCCGAAGAGCGCAACGTGCCGGCCGAGAAGCTGGTGAAGATTCCCGAAGGCGTCACCGACGACGTCGCCGCCGCCGTGATGCTCAAAGGAATGACGGCCGAGTACCTGGTGCGCCGCGCGTATGCGGTGAAGAAGGGCGACACGGTCTTGTTCCACGCTGCGGCCGGCGGTGTCGGTTCGATTGCGACGCAGTGGGCAAAGGCGCTGGGCGGCCGCGTCATCGGAGCCGTGTCGACCCCCGAGAAGGCCGCGCTCGCGAAAAAGAACGGCTGCGAGCAGGTGGTGGTGACGAAGCAGCGGAACTTCGTGACGGAAGTGAAAGCGTTCACGAACAACGCGGGCGTCAACGTCGTCTACGACTCGGTGGGCGCTGAGACGTTCGATGGTTCGCTGGCCTGCCTCAAGTCGCGCGGCATGCTGGTGTGCTTTGGCCAGTCGTCCGGAAAAGTGCCGACGCTCGATGTCGGCCGCCTCGGGGGTGAACGGTCGCTGTTCGTGACGCGCCCCTCGCTGCACGCGTATGTGCACACCCGGCAAGAGCTCGAGGCCAGCTCGGCCGCGCTGTTCGAAGGGCTCGCCAAGGGTTGGCTCAAGGTTCCGCCGCCGAAGCAGTTCGCCTTGAAGGATGCGGCCGATGCGCAGCGGTTGCTCGAGTCGCGGAAGTCGACCGGCTCAATCGTGCTCAAGGTCGACGAGGTGTCCTTCACGGCTCCTCTTCCTTCTTCTGCTGCGAAGAAAAAGGCGCCCCAAAAGAAGGCGAAGAAGAAATGAGCCGCGCTGCACTGTTGCTGCTGTTGCTGCTGTTGCTGGTGGGCTGTGGCGTGAAGCCGAGTCCGGTGAAGGACGCGGGCACCGCTGGTTTTCTCACCGCTCCGAGTCTGACGGGCGTGCACGTCGCGACGTGCGAGGACCCCACGTGCGGCAACGGGCTGAATCCTCCGCTGGGGGGCAACCACTGCCCGTCGTGGCTGCCGTGCCGGAAGTACGACCAGCCGCAGCCGCGCTGCCAGTGGATCCACAACCTCGAGCATGGGCACGCGGTGCTTGCGTACAACTGCCCCGACGGTTGCCCCGACATCGTCAACGGCCTGAACGCGCTGTGGGACTCGCTGCAGCCGAACCCGACGCGCAAGCGCATTCTCGTCACGCCGGACCCGAACCTGCCGTTCAAGGTCGCGGCGATCGTCTGGGGGTTCGGCTGGCAGGGCGATGCGTTCGACGCCGCTGCCATCAACGACGTGCTCTCGCATCAGGACCAACAGGCCCCTGAAGCATTCCTGGGCTGCGCCGAATGAAGCTCTACGGCATCGGCGACACGCACCTTCCGTCGACGCGGGAAAAAACGATGGATCGCTTCGGCTGGGCGGAACATCCGCTGCCGTTGCAGCGCGCCTGGGACGCGAAGGTGACGGCAGATGACGTGGTCATCGTCGCGGGCGACATCAGCTGGGGCACGCGGCCCGCCGAGGTGATGGAAGACTTGAAGTGGCTCGACGCGCGGCCCGGCAAGAAGGTGTTGCTGCGCGGGAATCACGACTTCTGGTGGGGCGACTCGACCGCGAAGCTGAAGCGCCTGTTCGAGCCATTCACGTCGTTCGTCGGATTTCTGCAGAACTCCGCCGTCGAAGTTGGGCCGTGGGTCATCGCCGGCACGCGGCTGTGGACGGTGCCCGAAGCGCCACCGATGCCGGGGGGTGAGATGGGCGACGAGGCGCCGAAGACGGACTACGTCGAGCGCGAAGTGCGGCGGCTCACGTTGAGCATGGACGACGCGAACCGGCGGTTGGCAGGGAACCCGGGCCTCACGCGCGTCGTCGCGGTGCACTTTCCCCCGCTGTATTCGAACGCGCTCGAGACGGCGTTCTCGAAGGTCATCGAAGCGTGGCACCCGAAGGTCTGCATCTACGGCCACCTGCACGGGCCCGGAATTCCTGCGGGTTTCACCGGCGATCGCGCAGGGGTGAAGTACGTGCTCGCGTCGTGCGATGCGGCGGGCTTCTCACCCGTGCTGCTGCTCGAGTCGTAGTGGCCTCGCGCTTCGACCTCAAACTTCCGTGGAAGCCCGACGATTTGTACCGGGTGCCCACGCCCGATGGCGCTCGCATCGCGCTCGGCCGCTACAACCCGCGCGGCGAACGACGCTTTCTCACGCCCGTCATCCTCTGCCACGGCCTCGGAGCGAACCGCTTCGACCTCGACTTCGACGAGCGCTACTCGTTGGCTCAGTTTCTGGCGCGCCGAGGCTTCGAGACCTGGGTGCTCGAGCTGCGCGGACGCGGCATGGCCGGCAAGCCTGTCGATGCGACGTTCGATGACCAGGCGCAGCACGATGTGGGCACTGCGCTTCGTACGGTGTTGAGCGCGGGCACGGCGAAGGACGCGCTGTGGGTCGGGCACAGCAAGGGCGGGCTCGTGGCGTATGCGCATCTCGCGCGGCAGCCCGAGGCGCCGATTCGCGCGATGGCGACGCTGGGCACGCCCATCACCTTCGAGCACCAGGTCGGGGTGCAGCAGCTCGTCAAGGCGGCGGCTCCCGTGTTCAAGGCGAAGCTGCTGCCGGTGCGGTTGGCGACGCGGGTGCTGGCTCCGTTTGGTTTGCCGCCGTGGCCGATTGGCGGGTACCTCGCGAACGCGGACAACATGGAGCCGCAGGTGATTCGGCAAGCGATTGCGAACGTCAGCGCCGACATTCTGGGCGGCGTGGCGCGGCAGTTTCAGCGGTGGATCAATTCCGGAAAGATGGATGGCGAAGACGGGTTCGACTACCGCGCCGCGCTGGCCGGCGTGAAGGTGCCGTTGCTGTTGATGGCGGGGCCGAAAGACGGGCTCGCTCCGCCGGCGGCGGTCATGCCGACACGGAAATTGTGGGGCGGGCCGACCGAGTTCGTGCTGCTCGCGCGGTCGGCCGGGTTCAGCGCGGACTACGGGCACGGCGACCTGACGCTGGGCCGCAACGCCCCCGACGAGGTGTTCCCGCGGGTGGCCGAGTTCTTCGAAAGGCACGCAGAGCCGCTGGCGTAGGCGCTGGCACGAAGGTGCCCGTCGATTTTTCCGAAGGCGCCGGATCCGCCGAAGGGCTCAGCCGACCTGCAGCGTCACCCTTCCACCGTTGCGCTTCAGCTCGGCCTGCATGTCGCGGAAGAAAGCCTCCTGCTTCGCGCCATTGCCGACGATGCCGATGCAACCCAGGGTTCCGCGCACGTTGCCGTCGGGGTGAATCAGCAACTGGCTACGGGTGCCGCCCACCCGCGAGTCGTACTTGTCGCTGAGGCCGAACATGAACCCGACCCCGTCGACGCTCATCGCGTTCTGGCTGGTTCGTTCTCCTCCCGAGACGGTGTAAGGCCCAGGAGGAAGGTTGCCGCGGCCCCAGCCCCCGCTGTTGAACTGGTAGCTGTGGCCGTTGACCGTGATTTCGCCCGTCTTCATCTGACCCCGCTGCCCCGCCTTCTCGGTGCCAGTGAACCGCGCGGTCAAATTCCCGCCACGCGACGTCGAGCTCTGCCCCACAGACGCAGCCGAGCTCACCGAGGGCCGCTGGAAGCCATCAGCGGCAGTGCCGATGCGGGCCATCGTCGTCCGACCCGCGTGGCCGGCGGTGCCGGTGAGGCCGGCGTGGTTCTGGGCGGTGATGAGCGCGCGCAGCGTCGTGGGCCCAAACTTCCCGTCGGCTTCCACTCCCAGCTTTCGCTGCAGCGCCTTCACGGCGGGCCCTTCGTCTCCGATCTTCAGCTCAGCCTTGCCGTTGGTGACGGCGCTGAGAGAAGGCGCTGGGTGGTAACGGCGGTCGAACCCGGCCACGATTTGCTCGACGTTCGCGTTGGTCGGCATCGCCCCGGTGGAGCTCGGGGGGGCGGGGTTGAAGCCCGACCCCTGCTGCGCACCCGAGAACCGTTCGATCGAAAATCGCCCCGCCAACGACTCGGAGTTGGTGACCGCGTCGACCACTTTCCCTGCCTTGTTTCGGTACTTGATGCCGAGGTCATCGGCCAGCGCCGGGCTCACCTCGAAGTGACCGAATTTTTCACTGCCGGGGCGCTTGCTGCCCGCAGAGTCGTAGAAAGTGGCCGTCACCACCTTGCCGGATTTGTTGTCTCGAACACTGACCTTGTCACCGACCTTGACCCCAAGCTCTTTGGCCTGCTGGGTGGTGAGGGCGATCCCAGGCTGGGTGAGCGGGTGAAAGCGCCCCTTCCCGAGCACGTTGTCGATGCTGATGTTCGAGTCGGCCGCAGAGCCTTCGAGTTGGGTGTATTTGGTTCCGTTGAAATCGACCGACGGGCTGCCATTTCCGAGCCGCATGTAGTCCCCTGTGATGTCCGATTCTTCAGCGATTATCGGCGGGCGTTCTCAAAGGGTGCTCTCAGAGGCTGCTCTAAAAACGAGGGCTTGGCCGCCAACCAACGCGGGAAGTTCAGTTGCCGAAGGGTGGCTGGGTGGACGCGGACCCGCGCGAAGCGGCCTACTGAAATCGGAGGTAGCCCAGGACATGGGTCGACGTCGTGATCCGGATCGGGTGGGTGGTTGGGGCGTTGGCCGGAGTGGAAGCGAGTCGGTTGAGAACGAACGTGCCCATCGAGTTCGCAACGAAGTTGCCCAGCAATGCCGAAGGGACAGTCACCGTCGCCTGGGAATCGGGGGCGATACATAGGACGGCGGCGCTGGTGTTGGAGTCGATCAAGCGAAGGAACATCGTCTCGCCGGCGAGCGCGCTCGGATCTGGCGTCCACTGGACGTTGAAGTCGTTGGCGCGGGGAACCGGGACCCCGTTCGAGAACGTGATGGGCG
>JAYUXE010000075.1:0-2580 GCA_043753165.1 Archangiaceae bacterium
TTCTCGCCGGGGCTCGCGTTCGGCGGCACCTTCATCGCGAGCTTTTCCCAGAGCGCGGGGACGCTCATGAAGACGGTGGGCCGCACCTCGGGGAGCTTCGCGAGCGCGGTGGCGGGGTCGGCGAAGTAGGTGGTGAAGCCGAGGATGTTGCCGAGGCACGCTTCGCCAAAGCCGAAGATGTGGCTCATGGGCAGCCAGAGCAGGTCGACATCACCTTCCTCGAGCAGCGGCGCGTTGCACTGCATCCAGTCGACGCCGTTGAGCGAGACGTTGCGGTGCGTCAGCGGCACGCCTTTCGGATTTCCCGAGGTGCCCGAGGTGTAGAGCATGACGCCGGGTTGATCGAGCGTGAGGGCGCCCAGCATGTCGGCGAAAGCGGTGCCGGTGTCGCGGGCCGACCCAAGCTCTTGAACGCGGCTCCAGTCGACGAGCTTCTTCCTCACCTCGGCCAGCGGCGGCGGCGACTTCATCGCGGCGAGCACGGGTGCAGGGTCGAGCGGGCTGAGCAAGACGATGGAGGCGACGGCCACGCACGCGTCCCACGCTTCGAAGACGCGGGTGAGCAGCGCGGGCGAGTCGACGAAGAGGACCTTCGCGTCGCTGTGCCGAATGACGTACGCGGCCTGTTCTGCCGTGCTCGCGGGGTAGATCGGCACCATCACTCCGCCGGCCGACTGAATGCCGAGCGCGGCCGACATCCATTCCACCGAGTTGCCCGCGAAGATGGCGGCCCGGTCGCCCGGGGCGAAGCCTAAGGAAGGCAGGTACAGCGCGGCCTGCCGAATCGATTTGCCGAACGCGCCCCAGGTGACCGCGCGCCAGTCGCCATCGGACGTGGGCAGCATGAACCGCACGCGGCTCTTCCGTTTGAGAAGGTTGTCGAACACCGCGAGCGGAGCGGGCTTCAGCGCGAGATAGGGCGTGATGTCCATGGCGGTCAGTGCTTCGGGTTCTCGGCCTCGGCCAGGCGTTCTTCGAGGTCGATGAGGCGGCTGTTGAGCTGGTTGAGCGCGTGCAGCGTGCGTTCCTGGTCTTTGCGCGTCGGCAGGCCCCAGCCCGCCCACCACTGGGCCATCGCCTTGTCAGAAGCGGCCTTGAGCTTCATCGACGCGGTGAGCATCGTGCCCGCGGGCTCGAGGAACTTTGGGTTCTTGAGCACCGACTCGAACATCTCGGCGGTCTTCTGTTCCCAGACATCGAAGCCCTTCTTCCAGGTGTCCCAAATCATCGTTCGTCTCCTACAGGCCGAGGCGGCGCAGCTCGGCGGTGGTGGTGAAGTCTTCGAGTGGCTCGTTGTCGAGGCTCGAGGCGCGCGCGACTTCGCCGAAGCACTCGAAGAAGAAAGAGACCTGGCGGCGGGTGACGGACGCTCCGACGGCGGGCTCGACGGTGACGCGGGTGCGGATGCGCAGGGCCTGGGTGAAGGTGAGGTCGGTGAGCTCAAGCCGCCCCGAGGCGTCGACGTTCACCTGGTACGTGTCGCGGCCGGCGTACGGAAGGCCGCGGATGGTGCCGTTCTGCACGACGCCCACGCTCACCCACGTCTTGCCGACTTCCAGGGGGTACCGGTGAATGGCGACGGGCGCGTTGTAGACGAGCAGCGTCTTCTGTTCAGCCGGCATGGCGGCGACCGACGCGATGCCGTGCAGAAACAGGTTGGAACCATCGGCCGAGTAGACGCCCAGCAGGCCGGCGCCGAGGTCGATGGGCGCGACGTACTGGCCGTTGGGAAAGGAAGCGGCGAACCATTTGCCGGTGAGCGCGGTGGCGCTGATGCGGGCGACCTGGTCATCCGCGTAGTCGACGGCGAAATCCCAGACGCGGCGGCCGAGGCCGTCGGTCGCTCCGGCGAGGGCGACGCTGCGGCGGATTCCCGCGGGCGAGACGACCAGCGATTCCGGCACGTCGAGCGCGGCCTGCAGCTCGGTGGCGTCGATTTTCCCGTCGAGGTTCGGCACGCAGGACAACGGCGTCACCGCCGCGGGCTCGTAGGTCGCCTTCGTCGGGTACGTGCGGTTCTCGCCGCAGGCGGCCACGAGAAAGAAAGAGACAGCCACGAGTCGCGCTGCGGTCATCAGAATCTCCAGGCAAGACGAAGGCGGGCGAGCTGCCCGGGCGAGGCGCCCTGCGGGCCCGAGAGGCCGGCGAGCGGAACGAGCACGGCGTATTCGGCGAGCACGTCGAACCCATCGCGGCTTTCCCAGCGAAGGCTCGCGTTGAGCTCGACCCCGAGGTCTTCCGCGCCGCCGGGCGTCGACGCCGCGTACAGCGCCCGCGAGTACGTGCCCGAGACGCGGGCCTTCAGCGAAGAGCTGCTGAGGCCCAACAGCCGGCTCTGCAGCCACGGGCGCACGTAGACGGCGTCGGTGACGGTGCCGATGATTTCGGCGAAGAGAATGCGATCGACGCGGTAGTCCGGATGAAAGCGGAAGTTGTCGGCGCGCGTGTCGCGGGGCGGGTCGACCTGCACGCCGTCGAGCTCACCGGCAGCGGGCGGCGACCCTCCTTTGGGAAACGCGCCGAAGCCGGGGGCCGGGTCTCCACTCGCGACGCCCGCATTCACGCCGCCCTGAAATCTTC
>JAYUXE010000076.1:0-6144 GCA_043753165.1 Archangiaceae bacterium
CGCCGGAACTTCGGTGCCCGCGTACAGCAGCGCCAGACGTTCAGAGATTCCTTTCAGCTCTTCCACGTTGCCCGGCCACGCGTAGTCGACCAGCAGGCGGCGCGCGTCCGGCGACAGCGACGGCAGTTCCTTCTTGCGGCCGCGCGAGATCTTCGCTGCGAACGCTTCGTATAGCTGCGGCACGTCGGGCCGTCGCTCGCGCAGCGGCAGCGATTCAATCTCGGCCCCCGCCAGCGCACGGCCCAGCTCGGCTTCCACTTCGCCGCGCTGGCCCAGCACGGTGATCGGCGCGTGCGACGTCGCCATCACCCGCAAGTCCACCGTCTCTTCGCCGCCCTGCCGCGACGGAGCGGCCTTGCGCAACAACAGCCGAGCCACCCGTTCGGCCGTGTGGCGCGGCAACGCTTCGATCTGCTGCAACACCAGGGTTCCGCCATCGGCGCGCAGCAGGGCGGAAGCAACGGGCGGAACACCCGGCGTGCTGCCGCGACCGAACAGATCCTCTTCGACCTGCACCGGCGTGCGGCGGCAGTCGACGACGATGAAGGGCCCCAGCGCCCGCGGCGACCGCGAGTGGATGTACCGCGTGGTGTGAAGCCGCCCCGTCCCGTGCTCGCCGTACACCACCACCGGTTCCATCACCGAGGCCGCGCGCCGCGCCTGTTCCACCGTCTTGCGGAACTGCCGCGACCCGCCCACCAACTGCACCGGCGGCGCGTCCACGTCGGCCCGCGCGCGAACCGCTGCGAATGCTTCACCGGCCAGCCGGCCCAGCGCCGCGATCGTGCGGCCTTCTTCCTCACCAAAGGCTTCCGGGCGTTCGGCGTAGAGGATGCCGAAGGGCGCTCCGCCCGACGCCATCAGCGGCGCGCAGAGCACGCCACCGACGCGGCCGATCTCACGCCGTTCGAGGGCGCCGCGCACCAGGCTTCGCGGCACTTCCACCGAGTCGGCGCCAATCACCGCCGCCGTCAACAGCCCTTCCATGCCGCCCAGCAGGGCCGCCGCCTTGTCGGCACTGACGCTGCGACCCAGCTCTTCGGCCGCGCGGCGCAACACCATGGCTTCGTTCGCGGCCGACAGCAGCGCAGCGCCCGCGTTGTAGAGCCCGCCCAGGGGGCCGCCCGCCGGCAACAGCTCTTCGAGTGGGGTCGAAGCGACCTCGCCCGGCCGATCTTTCTCGGTCAGCGCCGCGCGGGTCGGCGGCTCGTACAGCACCGTGCTGTCGCCGATCTGAAACTGATCGCCCGGCAGCATGATCGTCTCGCCTTCGATCTTCTCGCCGTTGACGAGCGTCCCGTTGCGCGAGCCGAGGTCGGTGACCCGGGCTTGGCCGTTTTCCACCACGATCTTCGCGTGGCGGCGCGAGACCTTGCTGTCTTCGAGGGGAATTTCGCACGACGGACTTCGTCCCAGCACGACTTCGCCCCGCACTTCATGGCGAAGCCCCGCGGACGGTCCGGTCAAAAGAAGCAGTGCCGGCATTGGTAGGCCCTTTTACATCGGCCGCTCGGCGAGCAAGAGCGACTTCATCTCATCCTCGTCGAGGGTGCGGCCTTCGCGTGACAGTGCGATGGCGTTGATTTGGGTCTCTTCGATCTCGACGTGGGCGCCTTTGCGCCATTCGGTCGTCGTCTCGCCGCCGTCCACCAGCTTGCCGACCAGGGTGCCCTCTTCCCACTGCAGCACCTCGACCCACAGCTGTTCTTCCTCGACGTCGGGGGTCGACGACTTCAACTGCCCTTCGCCCTTGCCGTCTTCCGGGTGGACCTCGAATGGCGCACGGATCGCAAACGTCAGCGGCTCCATCAGCCCCTTGCGGCCGAACCGCGCCTTGAACGCCGGCAGCATCGACTTCGCGCGCTCGAGCAGCGCCTTCGCTTCTTCCGGCGTCTCGTCTTCGAAGCGATCGCGGTACTGGGCGAGCACTTCACTCATCGAGTGGCGGCCTTCGGGCGAGACGACGGTGAGGAAGTGCGACTCGTGCGCGTCGAAGGTGTCGGGCGGCAGAACGCCGAAGAGGTTCCGCCGTGCTTCATCGGCCGGCAGCAGCTGAAAGCCCATGCCCACGCTGGTCGCCACCGGAACCCGCGTGGTCGGCCCTTGCCCGAAGGCCAGGTCGGTGCAGAGCTCGTGAAAGAAGGTCTCGGCCGGCTGCAGATCTTTTTCCGACAGCGAGAAGATCTCGACGTCGAGCAGCCCGAACTTGGTCATCCCGTGCGAGTGCACCCACATCGGGGTCGACGTCTTGCCGGCTTCGACCGCGTGCAGCGTGATGTGATCGCGAATGTCGAAGTCGAGCTCGGTGATCTCTTCGATGTCTTCCGCCGTGTGAATCTTGAACGCGGTGACGTCGACGACGACCCCGGTGACGTTCTCGAGCAACGAACGAATGCACCACAGCGACTCGAACACCGCGACCGAGCCCTGCGGCTTCCCCGGCTCGAACGCCACCCGATAGAAGCCCTTCGCGTTCTTCAAGAGCTCGTGGGCTTCCTGCGTGCCGGTGAGCAGATCGGGCGTCCACCCCAGCCCGTCTTTGCGCACGTCGAACCGCACGTCGACGCGGGTGTCGTCCGCGCTGACCGAGAAGAGGCAGCCGTCTTCACCGAAGGAAAGCTCGACCTCGTCAGACTCGAACGCTTCGCGCACCGCCTTTTCCGAGACGGGGTCGGCCTCGGTCGTAGCGAGGATGTAGACCTCTTTCATCACAGGTGTTTCTCGATCTGCCGGAAGAGGTCCACGCGGTCGACGAGGTTGGTCAGGTAGTCGAGGGTATCGGTGGGCAGCACCAGCACGGGGCTCATCTTGTAACCCTTGAACCAGTCCTCATACAGATCGTTGAGGCGCTTCAGGTACGGGGTGGGAATGTCCTTCTCCATCTCGCGGCCGCGCAGCCGAATGCGATCCTTCAGCGTCCGCACGGGGCACTTCAAATAGATCATCAGGTCGGGCGGCCGCAGCGACGAGGCCACCGTCTCGTAGAGCTCCCAGTACGTGCGCCAGTCGCGCTTGTCGATGAAGCGCTGGCGCTGCAGGTTCTTGGCGAAGATCTCGGCGTCCTCGTAGATCGTGCGGTCTTGCAGCGCCGTGCCTTCGCCTTGCTCGAGCTCGCGGTGCAGGCGGAACTTGTGGGTGAGAAAGAAGATCTGTGACCGAAAGGCCCAGGTCTTCATGTCCTTGTAGAAGTCGGCCAGGTACGGGTTCTGATCGTTCGGCTCGTAGAACGGGGTGAGCCCGTACTTCTTGCAAAGGAATGTGGTCAGCTCGGTCTTGCCGGCGCCGATGTTGCCCGCGATTGCGATGAATTTCTTCTGCGCCACCTGAGGGCTGATGTACCACGCCCACGTGCTATGCAAGCCGCCCGATGTCAGGGGTGCGCCACTTCAAGCTCGCGTTGCTGCTGACCCTGGGCGTGGGCTGCGCTGACCCCGGGGCCAACGCGATCGCCCGCGGCAACCGTGCCGCCCGCGAGGGCAAGTACGCCGACGCCATCACCTCCTTCCGTGAAGCCTGCACTGAAGCGCCCACCCTCGCCCGCGCCCACGCCCTGCTCGGCAACGCCCTGTGGGCCAACTTGAAGCCCACCGAGGCGCAGGCCGCCTGGACCGAAGCCCTGAAGCTCGACCCGAACGAGCTCGACGCGACCCTGGGGATGAGCCGCGTCGAGCTCCACGCCGGCTCGGCCGCGGCCGCGATCACCCGCCTCGACGCTGCGGTCTCGAGAGCGCCGGGCCGCGCCGACCTGCTCACCGCCCGCGCCCTGGCGCGCGTCTCCCGCAACGAGACGGGCGACCTCGCCAAAGCCGTCGAAGACGCCGAAGTCGCCTACCGCGCCGCCCCCAAAGACCCTGACGTGCTGTACACCCGGGGCTCGGTGCTGATCGCAGCCAGACGTTTCAACGACGCCCAGTCGACGCTCGATGCCCTCGAACGCGCGACGCCGCGATCGCCGCTGGCTCCGTATGGCCTGGCACGCCTCGCGGCGGCGCAGTCTCGAAAGACCGACGTGATGTTGCACCTGCGGGCTTCGCGCACGGCGGCAGGTGGCGCCTGGCAACCGGCAACGGTGGCGGCCGACCCCGCCTTTGCTTTCTTGAAAGACGACCCCGACTTCACCCGCGAAGTCTCGGGACGCTGACCATGTCCATCCTTCGTAAGCTCCACACCGTCTACTGCATCTTCATCACCGGCTTCGCGACGCTGGTGCTGTTTCCCGTCGCGCTGCTGATGATGCTCTTCAACTGGAGCCGCGATGGGGAAATGTGGCTCGTCGCGAAGGTCTGGTCACAGATTCTGATCAAGTCCGGCGGAGCGACGGTCGAAGTCATCGGCCGCGAGAACATCGACCCGAAGCGCCCTACGATCTACGTGTCGAACCACCAGTCGACGCTGGACGCTCCGGTGCTGTTCTGGGGGCTGTGGCCGGTGCGCTTCCGTTTCGTTGCGAAGCACACCCTGAAGTACGTGCCGGTGATGGGCTGGTACCTGCAGCTGGCCCGTTACATCTTCATCGACCGTTCGAACCACCGCACCGCGGTGCAGACGCTGGACGCGGCCGGGGTTCGCATTCGCGCGGGCACCAGCATCGTCGTCTTCCCCGAAGGCACGCGCAGCGACACCGGAGCCATCCTCCCCTTCAAGAAGGGCCCCTTCGCGGTCGCGGTGAAAGCGGGGGTGGCAATCTGCCCGGTGACGATCGAAGGCACGGGCGCGGTGATGCCGAAGAACTCGTGGTCGATTCAGCCGGGCCCGGTGAAGTTGATGATTGGGCCGCCCATCGACCCGACCCCGTACGGGGATGATCGCGAGGCCCTGGCGCGGGTGGTGCGCGATGCGATCATCGCGCAGAGCCTGCTGCTGGGCGGCAAGGGCGGAGACCGCGACAACGCAATCGCCGAGCGCGGCAAAGAAGGCATTGGCCGGCAGCGGGCGGAACCCGCGTGAAGCGCGCCCTGCTGATGCTCACCCTCGCGGGCTGTTCCACCCCCCAGGCGGGCACGGCCCTCACCCCCCGCGACCAGGCGACGGTGTTCCTGCAGCGTGGAGACAGCAAGGCCGCGACGCCCCTGCTCGAAGATCTCGCCCGCGACAACCCGGCCGACCTTTCGCTGGCCCGCGCGCTGGCCGAAGCGCACGTCAAGGGTGGCACGGCCGCTGTGTTCTTGAAGCGCCTGCAGGCCGACGACTCGGCGGTGAGCCACTACCAGCAGGGCCTGGTGCTGTTTTCGCGGTCGGCCGACGCGACCGGACCCGCGGTCGAACAGTTTCGCCTCGCCAGCCAGAAGCTGCCGCAAGAGGCCGAGTTTCACTACCGCCTGGGCGTCGCGCTGCTCGAGTCCGAACGGTACGAAGAGTCGCTGCCCGAGCTGAAAGCGGCGATTGGGTTGAACCCCGCGGTGCCGGGCTGGCACCTGCCGCTGGCGAAGGCGCTGCACCACACGGGCGATGAAAAGAAGGCCGTCGAGGCGGTGCGCACGACGGTCACGGGCTCCCCGACCCCGAACGAGGTGAAGACGGCGCGCGCGTTGATGTCGCAGATCAACGATCCGCTGTCTCGCTTCCCGAAGCAGGCGCAAGTGCGTCTCGAGAAGGGCATCGCGTGGCTGCAGCAAAGTGACGTACCGCAGCAGGCGATCATCTCGTTCGAAGAGATCCTTCGCGACTTCCCCGACTTAGGGGTCGTGCACTCGCTGCTGGGCATGGCGTACCAGCGGCTCGACGATGCGGGCCGTGCCGTCGACGAATTCAAGCGCGCGTTGGAGCTCAACCCGGAAGATGCGCGCAGCCATTACCTGCTGGGCGAGCTGTACTTCGCGCGCCAGCGCCAGGCGCAAGCGAAAGAGCACTTCGAGAAGGCGCTGGAAAAAAACCCGACCCTCGACGAGGCGTGGCTGCGGCTCGGAGACCTGGCGCTCGACCGGCAGGATCTGCCGACGGCCCGCACCAGCTTCCGCACCCTCACCTTTCTCGACCCCGAGGCCTCGGCCCCGCGCGGCAAGCTGGCGCTCGTCTACCAACTGGAAGGCGACTGGCCGGGCGCCGACCGCGAGCTGCGCCGCGTGGTCGACAAGGAGCCCGAGAACCTCGAGTTCCTGCTGCGCCTGGGCACGCTGCACGCCGATCGAAATCAGAAGTCGAAGC
>JAYUXE010000077.1:0-2579 GCA_043753165.1 Archangiaceae bacterium
CCCACGATCGCGCCGTCGGTGGTGTAGCCGGTGGAACCAATCTGCGCCGACGCGAGCGCCGGAAGCAGAACGAGCCACCCCGCGGCCCTCACGGCTTCACCTCGGCCAGGCCAATCACCTGCGTCTCGACATCGACCACCGAGATCGTCGCCGGCCCTTCGAGCCCGCGCACCGTCGCCTTCGTGCGGCCGTCCTTCTCGCTGACGATGCCAACGTCACCGGCCGAAGCGCGCACCGCGACTTTGCGATTCGTCAGCACCT
This sequence comes from Archangiaceae bacterium, assembly GCA_043753165.1. Taxonomy (GTDB): domain Bacteria; phylum Myxococcota; class Myxococcia; order Myxococcales; family Myxococcaceae; genus JAGSPQ01. The sequence goes on from JAYUXE010000077.1 coordinate 262, forward strand.
CGCCCTGTGCCGACTCGACCCACCAGGTGACGTCGCTGCCCTTCGCTTCGACCCGCACGTTCACCGGTACCGCCGGAGCGACCACCACCTCGACCCCCTGCGGCGCGCTGCCCGGCCGAGCCCCCGGCGGAAACACCCACTTGCCGCCGTCGCGCACGTGAACGCGGGTGGTCAGGCCCGGCCAGTCTGCGTGTCCGACGTCGAGATCGCCGTCGGCCAACGCACCCAACCGGCACACCCCTTCGCCGTCCGTGGTCAGTGTCGATGTTCCCGACTTCAGCGGCTGCGCCGGCACGGGCTGACCTGCGAGATCCGTGACGGCGGCGTACAGCGATCCGTTCTCGGCCCACGTCACCAGGCGCGCAGGCTCGGTGCCCGCCGGCCCCCACGCGCGAAGCGTCAGCGTCTCGCGGCCCACCGCCGGGCCCGGCGACCAATCGACGCGCAGCTTCCCCGGCGACGACTCGACCGCGGCTGCCGCCTTGCCCGACGACTGAACCGTGACCTGCGCATTCGGCCGCGGCCGGCCCATCGCATCGGCGACTTCGACCCTGAGCGCCGTGCGACTGCCGACGTGCACCACCGCCTCGTCGATCGTCACCTTCGCCTGCACCGCGGGGCCCTGCTGAAGCTGCAGCGAGAGCTCTTCGCGCGCGGTGACGTTGCCCAGCTTCCAGCTTGCCGCCAGCGCGTCCGGCTTCTCTGACAGCTCGCGCGGCGCGACATAGGTCCACTCGACGACCCCATTGTCCAGCGGCCGGGCCGCGGACAGCGAGCCGCGCGCGGCGGTGAGCTGAACTTTCGCTCCGGTGGCGACATTGCCGTACGGGTCCGACGTCGCACACATCACGCGGGCGCGAGACGTGCCGTCGGCCGGAAGCCGGGTCGGGCTGATTACGCACGCCAGCTGATCCGTCGCAGGCAGCTGCAGATCGAACGCCGTCACGCGCCGGTTGCCAAGCCGATCGATCGCCGTGCCCTGCCCACTGCCAAACCCGGGCGGCACCACCACCGGAACCTTGAACCGTCCGTCCGGGCCCGCCTTCACCGGCCCGAACTTCTGACCCGAGATGACGATCGAAAAATCCGCGTCGCGCTCGGTCTGCCCGGGAAGCTCGACCGCGCTCGCCAATGGCACGCGCAACGCCCCGAAGGCGCCGTGCACCGACTGCGGGTGCGGCCAGGCCGAGAACGCCACGACGACAGCGACCTCGGGGTACTTCGTCGTCGGCAGCACGTAGCGCGCGCGGTAACGGCCGGGGGCAACGCGGCTCAGGCCTTCGATCGTGCCCACGTTCGCGCGAAGCACGGGCGGCGCCGACTGCGGATCCGGCTTTCCTTCCGCCCCGAGCACTTCCACCGACAGCTCGACCGCTGCATCGCGGTTCTTCACCGGCGCGGCGCCGACGAGCTGCAACGAGATGCGCGACGCAGGAGGCCCGACCTCGTACTTCGCTTCGACGGCGCCAACCTTCAGCGTCACCTCGCGCGCGCCCGCCTTTGGCACCACGAAGTACCCGCGATCGGTCTTGCTCGCGTCGCCGCCCTCGACGAAAAGCTTCGCATCGGGCGCCTTGCGAACGGCAACGTGGAACCCGTCGGGCGAGACGAACCCGTGGGGCCCCAGCAGCTCAGGGGTCGCCTGCCCCGAGACCAGCAACGCCGCGAGCAGTGCGAGGTTCGCCAAGCCGCTCGCACCTTAATGACTGCCTGAACGCCAGAGGGAAACTACTTGCGGTTGCGGCGCGCGCGAACGGTGGCTTCGGCGCGGCGGCGGTTCATCAGCATCCACGCAGCGATGGCGAGCAGCATGAGGACGGTGGGCGCTTGACCAGACGCCGAACACCCCATCGGCTCGGCCCCGGCTTCGGGCGTTGCGGTCAGGTCGTCGTGGTGGCTGCCATGGTGATCGTCGTCGTCCTCATCGTCGTCGTCATCATCACCGTCGTCGTGACCGTTGCCGTGGTGGCCGGGGTGTTTGCAGTGCTTGTGGTGGCCATGCCCATGACCATGCCCGTGGCCGTGCCCACCGTGCGGAGGGGGCGGGGGCGGCGGCTGGCAGACTTCGGCGAGCGTGGCGCGAACCGCGGTGCTGGGCTTGTTGCTGTCTCCGCTGTCGACGTGCAGCGTGACGTGGGTGGCGCTGACGGTGTCGCCCGCTTCCGGGTCGTCGCAGACGCCGAACGTGTTGCACGAGACGAAGTTGTACTTGCTCGCCTTCGCCAGCTCGCTGGCCGACGTGGGGTGCGACTGGTTCGAGCCGCCCTTGTACTTGCACAGCGTCCAGCTGTTGCCCGAGTGGTACAGCAGCGCAACCC
>JAYUXE010000078.1:0-6141 GCA_043753165.1 Archangiaceae bacterium
AACGTCGCCAGCTGCACGGGCTCGAGGGTGGTGCCGGAACGCGCGATGACGCGCTTGCTCTTCTCGCAGTACGTGCCCGGCGTCTCTTCCTTCGCGAAGCAGTTCTCGGTGTAGCCGCGCAGCTTCGCCTCGGCGACGCGGCGCGTGGGGCTCATCGAATCGAGTGGAAGGGGGCGGCTGAAAATCTGTGCGGGGAAGCTCCAGCCGGGGTGGGGTGCGGTGAGCTTCTGGTGAGACCTGCCGAGCTCCCCACCCTCGAGCATCCACCGCGACCAGCCGATGCTGGCGACGACGCACGCGGCAAAAATCAGCGAGCCGGCGAACGCCAGTCGAATCGGCCACCGCCGGCGCTTCGTCGTCTCCACGCGAAGCCTCGTAACAGACGCGCACCGCGGGCGAATATGTTCGGCGCCTATGGGCACGGATTCTTTCGGGTCGATGTTGCGGCGGTGGCGAGAAGGCGCGCGGTTGACGCAGGAACAGCTGGCCGATGACGCCGAAGTGTCGACGCGGCACTTGAGCTGTCTCGAGCGGGGCAAGGCGCGCCCGAGCCGCGAGATGGTGCTGGTGCTGGCCAGCGTGCTCGAGCTCGAGCTGCGAGATCGCAACGTGATGCTGGGCTGCGCGGGGTTCGCTCCGGTCTACCCGAGCTCGGCGCTCGACAGCCTCGCGATGGCGCCGATCAAAAAGGCGATCGATCTCGTGCTCGCGAAGCAGGAACCGTACGGCGCCGTCGTCGTCGATCGCACCTGGAACCTGCTGCGAATCAACGACGGAGCGGCCCGCATGCTCGCGGCCTTCTTCCCCGTCATGCCCGAAGACCCCCGCATCGCAGGGAACCTGCTGCGCGCGCTGCTTCACCCGCAGGGCCTGCGCCCGTGCATCGTCAATTGGGTCGAGATGGCGGCGTTCACGCTCGAACGAATGGATCGCGAGTGCTCGCTTCACCCGCACGACGAAGACCGCAAGGCGTTGCGCGCCGAGCTGCTGACGTACCCGGGCGTGGCCGCGCTGATGCCCGATGGAGCGCCCCACGCCAACGACCCCGTCGCTACCATTCACCTGAAGCACGGCGACACCGAAGTGAAGCTGTTCACGATGCTCACCACGCTCGGCACGCCGATGGATGTGACGGCGCAAGAGCTGGCGATCGAGTCCTACTTTCCGGCCGACGACGCGTCCGAACGATGGCTCAGAGGACTCCCTTCCGCATGAAGCCCAGCGTGGCCCAGGGCTCGGCGGCGACCGCAGCCAGTGCTCCACCCATCAAGGCGCCGACGACTCCGACCGAGGTGACGTCACTTCCCGCGAAGAAGAGGCCCGGCACCGGCGAACGCGGCTTCAAGTAGCGATTGCCGAAGCGCGCGGGCGTGGGCTCGATGCCGTAGATGGAACCGGACGATGGGCGCACGAAGTGGTCGGTGGTGACTGGCGTCGACAGCTCGGCGAACGCGAGCTTGTCCTTCAGGCCCGGCAGCTTCTCGAACAGCTGCTTCAACAACCGTTCGGTCATTCGCTGCTTGAACGCCTCGTAGTCTGCGCCGCGGCGCTTCCACTTCTTGTCGCGCCACGGGGCGAACACTTCCCACGGCACGAAGGTGACGACCTCGCCGGTGTGGTTGTCATCGCCCCGGTGCAGCGGATCTTTGAGCGACGGGAAGCTCGTGTAGAGCACGGGGGCGGGCGGCAGCTCACCGTCGACGGTCACCTTCCACGCGTCGTCTTCGCTGTCCCAGACTTCGTAGAACCACTGGTTGGCAGGGGTGGCGCCGGCTTTGCGAATGTCGCCGTTGAAGCCGAGGTAGAGGCAGACGTGCGCGGACGAAGGCTTGAGCGCGCCGAAGGATTTCGCCCATGCCGTCTGCTGCAGCGTTTCGGGAAGCAGGTTTGCGACGGTCGAGAGCACGCCGGCGGCGCTGATGATGCGGGGCGCGCGCAGCTCTTCGCCGGACTTCAATTGCACGCCGACGGCGCGGCCGCCTTCGATCAAGATTTGCTGCACGTCGGCCATGATCCGCGTCCACCCGCCGCCCTGCTGAACCGTGTCGAGCAGCGTCTCGGCGATGCGCTGCGAGCCGCCCACCGGGTAGTAGCCGCCCCACAGAAAATGTTTCACGACCAGCGCCTGCATCGCGAACGCAGAACGGCTGGGCGTCGAACCGTAGTAGCCCCACTGCGCCGAGAAGAGCGTGCGCAGCTTCGGATCATCGGTGAGGCCTTCGATCACCGAGCGCGTCGTCGCCCTGAGGTACGGCTGAATCTTCGACGCGAGCAGCTTCTCGGCCGGGTGGCTGACCTGGTTCGGCAGCACCCGAGAAAAGTAGTAGCCGCGCATGCCGGCCGAGATCGTCTTCGCGAGGCCGAGGTACTGGTCGATCGCCTCGGCTTCGCGCGGAAACGCCTGCAGCAGGTTCTCGCGGAACTGGCCGGGGCTGTCGGGGAAGTCGACGTGCATGCCGCCGGGAAAATGGAACGCGTCGTACACGGGGCCCAGCGGCGCCCACTCGAGCTTGCCGTTGGTGAGTGCATGCAGCAGGCGGCCCGGCATGCTGCGCACCGTGACTTCGCCGACTGCGTGCACGCCGACGTCCCAGCGGAAATTCTTGCGGGTGAAGGTGTGGGTGAAGCCGCCCGGCACGTAGTGCTGCTCGAGCACGCAGACCTTGAGCCCGCACTTCGACAGCAACGCGGCCGCGGTCATGCCGCCGATGCCCGAGCCGATGACGATCGCGTCCCAGGGCCCGGCCTTCTCTTCCTTCCCCCAGGGGCGCGTGTCTCGGTTCGTCACGCGCGCGGATCTAGTAAGTCTCGGCTCCGTGCCCAAACAAGAATCGATTCTCATCGCCGCCGCGACGGCCCTCGACGCCGAGCTGGTGCGCTTCGAAGAGGCGACCAACGGCTTTCGCAAGGTCACGCTGAACTCGCAGAAGAACCTCGAGCGCGCGACGAAGCTGCTCACGGATCTCGCCGGCTCGGAGGCCGGATTGGGAGAAAAGGTGCAGGCGCTGGTCGGCGCGATCGGCACCGTTCGCGATCGGCAGATGGCGCAGGTCGAGCTCGTGCGCGAGAAGGCGAACGAGATCAACGCGCGCACCGCGGTGTTCCAGGGGCTGCTGGACGAGTTCAAGCAGCTGGGCACCGACGCGTCGGGTGTGAACGACAAGCTGCAGGTGGCGACGTCGGGCAACCCTCTCGTCGACCTGCACGGCGAGATGGGGTCGCTGGCCGCGAAAGCGCAGACCCTGGCCGAGCTCGCGAAAGAGAAGGACTTCGAAGATTTGTCGCGCCAGGCCGATGGGCTTCGGCAGCAGATTCTTTCGGCGCGCAGCAAGCTTACGCAGATGCAACCCGACCTGCCATCGTGATTCGGGATCTGGCAAGGTCCGCGGCCATGAATCGCGCCAACACTCCAGAGATCCCCTACGTCCGTGGCGTCGTCGATGGTTCGGTGTCGCAGCACGACTTCGTCCAGACGCAGCTGCAGTTCTTCTTCGCGGTCGAGGCGTATCCGCGGCACCTCGCTGCGCTGGCCGCCCGCTCGAAAGTTCCGACCGCGAAGCAAGCGCTGGAAGAGAACGTGCGCGACGAGACGGGAAAGGGCGAAGGCCCGTCGTCGCACTCTCATGTTCAGACCTTTCGCGGCCTGCTCGAGAAGCTCGGAGTGACCGCTGCCGAAACCGACGCCACACCCCACTGGCCGTGCGTCGACGAGTTCAACAAGGGCGTGGAAGCGGCGTGTACCGCGGCGCCAGAAGAAGTGGGCCTCGCGACGGTGGCGGCGATCGAAGATGTCTTCACCCGCGTCTCGCGCGACCTCGGGCAGGCAATCGTCGAGCGCGGCTGGCTCGGCAGGGAAGAGGTCGTTCACTACAACGCCAGCGAGCAGGTCGATCGCCTGCACGCCGAGGCGCTGTACCGCGAGGTCGATGTCTCGAAGGGCGAGCACGTCGCCGAAGGGCTCGAGGCGGGCGTGAAGTTGATGACGCAGCTGTATGCAGGCCTGCTGCGCGGCCGCAACTAGGCCCCTGCCGAGACGTTTCGCTACACCTTCGCTGTCGCGGCCCGGGCGGGGGCGGTGGCACGTCGAATGCTCGCAGCCGCCAGCATGGACGCCGTGAAGATGCTCACCGAAGACCACCGCTGGCTCGCCGACCTGTTCGCGCGCTTCCAGGCGGCCGAGAATCCGCGCGCGAAGCACGACCTGGCGCAGCGCCTGTTGCAGCTCGCGAACCTGCACCTCAACCTCGAAGAGTCGTATTTGCGGCCCATCGTCGAGGCGCGAATTCCAGGCATCCGTTCAGAGCCGCGCCGGCCGAACCTCGACCCGACGGACGTGCGGTTTCATCAGCAGCTCACCGACTTCGTCACCCAGCTGCTCGCGCATTCCGAAGTGCAGGAACGCGAAGTGTTTTCCGCGCTGCGCCGCGTGATGCCGCGCGGCGAGCTCGAGACGCTGGGCCGCGTGCTGCAGAACGCGCGCGAGCACCAGCCGGAAGAGAAGAAGGTCGATGAGGGCAGCCTGCTCGCCCGTGTCGCAAGCTCGGTGCAGAACGAACTCAACGAAGCGGTAGAACGGCTCTGGTGGTCGTTTCTTCGCGGCCCCTCACCCGGAGTTAAGAACTCATGAACAAAAAGAGCCTGATTTCCCTTCTCGCGCTGTTGGCGATTCCTGCCGCCGCTGTTCCTCCTGCGACGACGCCTGCGACCGAACGGCCGACGCCGACGAAGACGCAGCCCGAGCCGAAACAACCGATGCCGGCGAAGGAGCCTGCAGCGCCTGAGAAGACAGAGAAGCCCATGCCCACCGACCGCGCCGAAGTTCGCGGGGACGCGGGCATTCCGATGAAGAAGTAGGCCGTCTCGTCACAACTGCAGCGGGATCTTTTCCATCGGCCCGGCGAGCTTGTTGATGTCGCGCGTCTCGAGCACGGGCGTCTCGTACCCTTTGCGAACGGCGTTGAGCATCGCGAGGCCGAGGCGTTCGGTCGTCGTGATGCTGCTCGGCAGCACGGACTTGACGAGGGGAAGCATCCAACCGAGTCCCGCGTAGAAGTACCGGTACATCGGGGTGCGCGACTTGATGCCCTTCATCGGCTGAATCAGCCCGGGCCGGAACATGTACGCCTTGGCGAAGCCGAGCTTGAGCAGATCGTTCTCGGTGCGGCCCTTCACGCGCGCCCACATCGCGCCGCCTTTTTCGCTGCTGTCGGTCGATTGACCCGAGACATAGATGAACGTGGCGCCAGGGCTCGCTTTCAGCACTGCCTGTGCCGCCATCAGCGTGAGGTCGTGCGTGATGCGCGTGTAGTCCGCCTCGTTCATTCCGGCCGAAGAGACGCCAAGACAGAAGAAGCACGCGTCGTAGCCTGCAAGCTCGGGGATGGCCGTCGAGTAGTCGTGCAGGTCGGGCAGCACCAGGTCTTTCACCTTCGGGTCCTTCGAGCCGCTGGGGCCGCGGCCCACGCAGAGCACAGTTGTCATCTCTGGATCTGCGAGGCACTCGAGCAACACGCCTTGCCCCACCATTCCCGTCGCGCCAAAGAGGATTGCCTTCATCCGCGGCGGTCTACTGTTACGAGGTCACCATGTCGAAGCCCATTCCCGAACGGCCGCGCGCGATCCTCGTCGGCATCCAGCTGCCGGGCGTCACCGAAGAAGAGCACGCGTCGGATCTCGCCGAGCTCGCCCGCCTCGTCACCACGCTCGGCTACGAGCCCGTCGTCACCCTTATCCAGAAACGCGGCGGTCTCGGCTCGGGCACCGTGCTCGGCAGCGGGAAGCTCAAAGAGCTCGCCGCGCTCACCGGCGGCCCCGGCGTGATCGAATCCGGAGCGGCGAAGGTCACCTCGAAGGCCCGCGAGAAGTGGGAGGAAGAGGAAGAGGCGGAAGAAGAAGAGTCGCAGCCGGTGGAAGCGGTCGAAGGTCCGATGCCCACGGTCGTCATCGTCGATCACGAGCTCTCGCCGAGCCAGCTGCGGAACCTCGAGAAGGCGACAGCAGCCCAGGTGCTCGACCGCACGGGCGTCATCGTCGACATCTTTCACCGCCACGCGCGAAGCCGCGAAGCGCGGATGCAGGTCGAGATCGCGCGGCTCAACTACCTGGCTCCGCGGCTGCGCGAGTCGACGGGCCGCAGCGAAC
>JAYUXE010000079.1:0-6135 GCA_043753165.1 Archangiaceae bacterium
GCCGAGAACTGGAATTACTGGAAGTTCCAGGGCGAGTTCTGGCGCGACGAAATCGGCTTCTACCAGTACACCCTGAAGCGCGGCTGCCCCGGGGCGAAGGAGTGAAGCAGCAGTTTCTCGCCGCCTCGTTGATCGCCGGGCTCGCCCACGCGGGCGTCCCGGTGAACCACGAGGAACACCACGCCTTTGCCCTGCTGCCCGTCGGCAAACTCCTGGTAATCGAGACCCGCGGCGAGCTGGCCGTGGTCGAAGGCGAGAAGGGCGAGATCGTGCTCGTCCACGTCGATGATCGCCTCGGGCTCGAAGGGGCCCGCGTCGAGAGAATAAGCCGGGGGTGCCTGGTGTTGTCGGGCGACGGTGGGCCGTTTTCGCTCTGTGCCGAAGCTCCTGCGACCCCACGGAGCTGAGAGGCGGCCAGACTTTTCTTCGCTCGGACCTCTGTTGTAGGGTCCGCGCGATTTTTCCTTAAAGCGGAGTTCGATCAATGAAGGTGCGGATTCTTTCCGTGGTGTTCGCGCTGTTGCTCACGGGCAACGCGTTTGCTCAGGCTGCAGCCAAGAAGAAGGACGCCAAGAAAGGCGCCGCCGGTGCAGCCGCTGCTGCCCCTCTGTCGACAGCCGACAAGAAGGCCGAAGAGCGCAAGAAAGAGCGCCGGGGCCCTGCCGCGCTGAAAGACTCGCTGCCCAAGCTCGAGGACGCCGAGAAGGACGCGATCGTCGACCAGAAGCGCGAATCGCAGATCGATTCTTTGAAGCGCATCATCCCGAAGATCGAAGAAGGCTCGCCGCAGAAGGCCGACCTTCTGTTCCAGCTCTCCGAGCTCTACTGGGAAAAGTCCAAGTTCCTCTACGTGAAGGAAATGAGGAAGTACCAGGACGACGAGAAGAAGGTCGATGACGCGCGCAACAAGGGCGAGAAGATCGCGGACGCGAAGGAAGACCACCGCGAGTCCGAGCTCTACCGGTCGGAAACGATGCGTCTGTACGAGACCATTCTTCGCGAGTACCCCGCCTACGAGCGCAAAGACGAAGTGCTCTTCTCGCTTGGCTACAACCAGTACGAAATCGGCAAGAAGGACATCGCGGTCAAGCGCTACGAAGAGCTGATCAAGAACTACCCGGGCAGCAAGTTCGTGCCCGACACGTACGTTCAGCTCGGCAACCACTACTTCGACGTCGCCAACAACCTGACGAAGGCGAAAGAGATGTACGAGCGCGCGTACGCGTCGTCGAACCCGAAGATCAAGTCGTACGCCCTGTACAAGCTGGCGTGGTGTGACTTCAACGCCGGCGACCACGAAAAGGCGCTGAAGAAGCTGCAGGAAGTGATCGACTACGCCGAGAAGCAGGGCAAGCAGTTCACCGACCTGAAGAACGAAGCGCTCAACGACTCGGTGCTGATGTTCGTGCAGCTGAACCGCGCCGATGACGCGATCGCCTATTACAAGGCCCACGCCGGCAAGAAGAAGCAGGTAAGCCTCACCAGCCGCCTCGCCTTCCAGCTGGCCGACGCAGGCCACCACGACAACGCGATCAAGACGTTCCGCCTGTTGCTGAACGACAACCCCGTCGCCGAGGCTGCTCCTGATTTCCAGCAGGCGATCATCAAGAGCTACGAAGGCCTTCGCCAGCGCGACAACGTCAAGGCCGAGACGAAGAAGATGGCCGAGCTCTACCGCCCGGGCAGCACGTGGTGGAAGGCGAACGAGTCGAAGAAGGAAGTGCTGCGCAACGGCTTCAACGTCGCCGAAGAAGGCATGCGCACGACGGTCACCGAGTACCACCAGGAAGCGCAGAAGACGAAGCAGGTCGAGACCTACCGGCTCGCACGCGACATCTACAAGCAGTACGTCGATGCGTTCGCCAGCTCGGACGACGAGAACTTCGTCTCTGACCAGGCCTTCAACCTGAAGTTCTTCTACGCGGAAATCTTGTGGGCGCTGGAAGAGTGGGAGCCCGCGGCGAAGCAGTACCAGGAGCTCGCCAACTTCAAGATTCCGAACCGCGAAGAAGCCAAGGCGGCCTCGAACGAGAAGTACCGCCAGAGCTCGTCGTACAACGCGATCCTCGCCTACACGAAGCTCATCAACATCGAGCGCGGCGTCACGCAGAAGACCGAGCTGAAAGACGGCCAGAAGATCGAAGAGAAGCAAAAGAAAGAGAACATCAACAAGGCCGCCAAGGTCGAGAAGCGCCGCGACGCGAAAGAGCTGGTCGAGAAGCCGCTGACCAACTTCGAGAAGCAGCTGGTCGCCGCCTGCGACACCTACAACTCGCTGTACCCGAAGAACCAGGACGAGATCGAGGTCGGCTACACGGCGGCCGTTCTCTACTACGACAAGAACCAGTTCCTCGAAGCCGCCAAGCGCTTCGGCGAGATGATCTTGAAGTACCCGGAAGAGAAGCGCTCGCTGGACGCGGCCGACCTTTCGATGTCCGTGCTCGACGAGAAGAGCGAGTGGTTCGAGCTCAACAAGCTCAGCCGCCAGTTCGTCGCGAACAAGAAGCTCGCCAAGCCGGGCACCGAGTTCACCAAGCGCGCGATGGGCGTCGTCGAAGGCAGCCAGTACAAGTACGTCGACGAAGTCATCTTCAAGAAAGAGAAGAACCCGAAGAAGGCCGCCGAAGAGTTCCTGAAGTTCGTCGCCGAGTTCCCGAAGTCCGAGAACGCCGACCGCGCGCTCACGTACTCGATGATCATCTTCCAGGACGCGAACGAGATCGACCGCGGCATCGAGTCGGGTGAGCGGGTCTTGAAGGAATACCCGGCGACGATCTTCGACCTCAAGGTCAAGTACGCGCTGGCCTACTTCTACGAGAAGACGGCGAACTTCGAGAAGTCGGCCGCGATGTACGAAGACTTCATCGAGACGTACGACACCGCCGCGGGTCCGAAGGCGATCAACATCGACAACATCAAGGACCTGCTGAAGAAGGAAAAGGAAGCGAAGGAAAAGGAAGCCAAGGCGAACAAGGGCAAGCCGCCCGCGAAGGGCGAGAAGATCGTCGTCGCTGCGAAGGCTGTCGTGCCCGCGAAGCTCACGCCCGAGAAGCAGAAAGAGCGCGACGCCCAGGTGAAGGAAGCCGAAGGCCACATCGCCGACTCGCAGTTCAACGCTGGCCTCTGGTGGGAAGGCGTGGGCAAGTCGGACAAGGCGATCAACGCGTACAACCGCTACATCGCGCGCTTCAAGGACAAGGAAGACGTCCCGAAGATTTCCTACAACCTCGCGCTCATCTACGAGAAGGACAAGAAGCTGCCGGACGCGCTCAAGGCGTACGACGCCTTCCTCGTCACCTACGCGAAGGACAAGCGCGTCACGGAAGCCACCCGCCTCGACGCGAAGTACCGCCAGTTCCTCGACTACCGGACGCTGAAGAACCCGGTCGAAATGGACAAGCTGGCGAAGGACATCGTCGCCGCCTACCCGAAGCTGAGCCCCGAAGAGAAGAAGAACGACCGCGCGATGGCCGCGTATGCGCACACGCGGTTCTACCTGCTCGAGCCGATGTGGAAGGCGTACACGGACATCAAGTTCAACAAGCTGGCGACGCTGAAGAACGACCTGGTCGCGAAGACGAAGAAGATCGTCGAAGTCGAAAAGGCGTACACGGAAGTGCTGGCCATCGGCTCGGGCGAGTACGGCATCGCGTCGCTGACCCGCATCGGCCTTGCGTACGGCGACCTCGCGCAGAACTTCCTCGATTCGCCGGATCCCAAGGGCCTCGACGAAGACCAGCTGTCGATGTACCGCGGCGAGCTCGAGAACAAGGCCTTCCCCCTCGAAGAGAAGGCGATCGAAGGCCTCGAGAAGGCGTTGGTGAAGAGCTACGAGCTTTCCATCTACAACGAGTGGACGATTCAGGCGCAGGACAAGATCAACAAGTACCGCCCAGGGCTCTACGCGAAGGTGCGTGAGGTTCCCTTCCGCGGCGCCGAGTTCTTCGCCACTGCGGCGATGGAAAAATCAGCGGGCATCTCGGAAGCCGCTGCCCCTGCACCCGAGCCGAAAGCACCGCCCCCCACCAAGGAAGTCGGCAAGCCTGTGACGCCGACCAACGCGACCGCGCCTGCGCCGGGAGCCGGGTAAATCACCATGAAGATTCTTCAGACCGCCCTCGCTGTTCTCGCCCTCGGTACCTTCGCCGGCTGCGCCACCACGCCGGAAGTGGTGAAGCCCGTCGAAGATGTCAACAAGCCGCCGCCTCCTCCGAAAGAGAAGACGGCGCAGGAACTGTTCGACCAGGGCCTCGCCCAGTTCGACACCAACAAGCTCGACGAGGCGAAGGCCACGTTCAGCAAGCTCGCCGAGAAGCAGCCGACCCTCGTGTCTGCCCACTACAACCTGGGCGTCGTCGCCGAACGGCAGAGCAACCTCGCCGAGGCCGAGAAGCACTACGAGGCCGCGTACAAGCTCGACCCGAACCACCGGAAGACGCTGCTCAACCTGGGCCGCATCTACCGCCTGCAGGACAAGTTCGAAAAGGCGATCACCCTGTACGAAGGAGCGCTGAAGGCCCCGGGCGCCGAGTTCGACGTCGCGATGCTGAACAACCTCACCGTCGCGTACCGGCTGGCCAAGAAGTTCGACAAGGCTGAGCTGACCGCGCGCCGCGTGCTGGCCCGCACCAAGGACAACGCCGACGCGTACAAGAACCTGTCGCTCATCTACTTCGACCAGGGCAACTACAAGCTGGCCGAGTTCATCAGCGCGAACGCCAAGAAGCTCGATGACAAGGATCCGGGCGTCTACAACAACCTCGGCATGATCTACTTGAAGATCGACGAACGCCGCCTGGCGCTCGGCCAGTTCCAGAAGTCGGTGCAGCTGAACGACAAGTTCGCTCCCGGCCACGTGAACATCGGAGCGATGGCGCTCGCCTACCGCGACTACGAAAACGCCGAACGTTCGTTCGCCAAGGCGACCTCGCTCGATCCGACCTCGTACGACGGCTTCCTCGCGTACGCGTGGGCGCTTGACGGGCAGAAGGGTCGCGACCCGAAGAAGGGCGTGCTCGCCGGCCAGGCGTTCGAGAAGGTGCTCGCACTCAAGGCTGACCAGCCCGATGCGATCTGCGGCGCCGGCTGGGCGTACGCGGTCGAGAAATCGGCGTTCGACAAAGCGGTGCCCTTCCTCGAGAAGTGCAAGGGCCTGCCCGGCACGTCGACGCAGGATCAGCAGCTCATCGACGCGAAGCTCAAGGGCATCGCGGCGATGCAGAAGTCGGGCGCTCCGGCCCCGGCCCCGGCCGACAAGCCCAAAGAGAAGCCGAAGGCCAACACCGGCCCGTCGATGCTCGACAAGGTGACGGACGAGGCGGCGAAGGAAGAGGGTGCGGCCCCGGCTCCCGCGCCTGAAGGGGCGGCGGCGCCTGCGGCCGAGCCCAAGAAGTAGAGGTAGATAGAGGTGTAGAAAATCACCCGGGGTGGGCGTGACAACGACCTGGAAATACGTCTAGTTTCCGCCCACTTTTAACCCGGAACCTTCAGTGGTTCCGGGATGTCAGTGAATCCATGGAGGTGTCGTTCATGAAACGCCTGGCCATCCTCGTTGCTTTTGCGGTCGCTGCGCCTGTGTTCGCCCAGGGCAAGACCACCGTCGTTCAGGAAGCGGACAAAACGGTCTTTCGCAAGAAGACCGTCATCGACTTCACCGACGTCGCGGTCGAAGGCGATCTCACCAAGCCGGAAGGCAGCTACGCAATCTCGAAGAAGAAGACGAGCTTCAAGAGCCTGATCAAGGTGCGCGACAACTTCGTGCCCGAGCTGCAGAAGTCGGTCGACAACCTCTAAGAGCACCGCAAAACCCCCATGGCAAAAAAGACCTCGATCACCCTGCAGATCACCGGCCCGGACGGGACGGTGTCCGAATCCACGTCCGAGCTCGAGAGCGTCATCGTCGGCTCTGGCGCTGGCGCCGCCGTCAAGATCACCGACCCGCGCGTCTCGAACCTTCACTTCATGCTTAAGGTCGAGAAGTCGGGCATCGTGACGGCGATCGATCTCGGCAGCGAGCACGGCACCAAGTTCAAGGATCAGGCGATCAAGGATCCGGTCACCCTGGCGTCGGGCGATCAGCTGCTCGTCGGCGGCTCGCAGGTGAAGGTGGTCTTCAACAACGAGGTCAACACTTCG
>JAYUXE010000080.1:0-2574 GCA_043753165.1 Archangiaceae bacterium
GGCGCGTACGACGTCTTCGGCGTCACCCACTTCGTTCGCCAGGGCCCGCCGCCGTACGACGACCTCGTGCCCGTCAACGACAAGGGGTGGAGCCGCGCCTACCGATCGACCACCGCCTTTCCGCGCGCGTGGGTCGTGCAGACCGCGCGCGTCGTGCCCGATGCCGAAGCGCTGGACGTGCTGCGAAACAAGTCAGAGCTGCTTCGCACGCAGGTGCTGCTCGCGAACGGAGAAGGCACCGAAGGCGCTGCGTGCGAGTCGACCGCCCGCGTGGAGAACGTTTCGCCCGAGCTGATTCGCATTCACGTGGAAGCCTGCGCGAAAGGGCACCTCGTGATCGCCGACAGTTACTTTCCCGGCTGGGTCGCGACCGTCGCCGCAGTCGAACGCCCCATCGTCCGCGCCAACTACCTGCTTCGTGCGGTTGCAATCGACGCAGGCCCTGCCATCATCCAGCTCGAGTACCGGCCGCGCTCGTTTCAATTGGGTGGGCTTCTGTCGGTATTCGGGTGGTTGGCGTCGCTCGGAATCGTGCTCTTCACGAAAAACCGCGCAAGTCGCTGAAACCACTGAACCTCGAGGCATCCTCCCGTTGACGTATGGAGGGAAATCCCGGTCTGCCGATACTCTTTTATCTCTTTCGCAGTAACCACCCTCGCCGCACCAAACCACGGAGCCTCAAATGAAGAAGACCACGATTCGCCGCAACGCCCGCCGCGGACAAGGAATGACCGAGTACATCATCATCGTCGCGCTGATCGCGATCGCGGCCATCGGCATCATCACGCTCTTCGGTGACAACATCCGCCGCCTGTTCGCAATGTCTGCCGACTCGCTGGCCGGTAACGACTCGGTCCAGCAGGCGAACAGCGCCACGGCCGTCGGTAACGCCGCGCTGACCAAGAAGAAGATGCTGAACTTCGGCGAGAACAACGCCTACTGACATCCCTTCGACTTGAAGCTCCGAACGGCCGGGTACCCCACAAAGGTGCTCGGCCGTTTTTCTTTTCTAGACGGCGTGCTTCAGCGGGCACGGGTACTTCCCGACCAGCAGCCGCACGCCTTCGACCGACTCGACGATGCGATCGGCCGGCACGTTCAGCTGAACCTCGCAGCCGCACTTCAGGCGCGCGCGCACCTGCCAGGTGGAGTCAA
Organism: Archangiaceae bacterium; assembly: GCA_043753165.1. GTDB lineage: Bacteria > Myxococcota > Myxococcia > Myxococcales > Myxococcaceae > JAGSPQ01. The sequence continues at coordinate 1,156 of JAYUXE010000080.1, forward strand.
TCGGCTTCGCTTCGATCAATGTCGCTGAGTGGCTGGGCATCTTTGCGTACAGTCGACGGCCTGATGGAGGGCCGCCTTCTTTTGAAGAACTGCAGTGTCCTCCGGTCGGGTGGCGCGGTCACGCGTGGCAATGCGGTGCTGATCGAGGGCGATACGATTCGGCGGGTGGCCGACGACGCGACGCTTCCCGCACTGCCCGGCGACTGGGTGGTGCCGTGCGAAGGGCGACTCGTGATGCCCGGGCTCGTCGACTGCCACAGCCAGCTGCTCGCGGCGCAGCGGGGAAAAGGTTCGCCTCAGCCGGAAGAGGTGGCGGCGATCTCGGCCCACGCGCTGGCGCTCGGCCTTCGCCACGGCGTCACCACCCACCTCGATCACCTGCACGCGCCGGCATTCGTCGAAGAAGCGCTGAAAGCCCAGGCCACCGTCGCGCAACGACTCGGAGCGCGGCTCGTTCAATCGCACGCGTCCAGCACGGCGCTCGAGCTCGACGCCAATGCCGCCGCGATCGCGCTTTCGAAACATTCACTGGTGCGCGGGGCGATCGGCCTGTCGTCCTCGTCGAAGTGCGACGACGCGATTTTGACCAGGGCCGCCGACCATCGCCACCGCCTCGACTGTGGAGTTCACCTGCGCCTCGCGGAAAATGAAGAAGACCTCGCCACCACGTTCTCGCGCTTCGGCCTGCAGGTCGCTTCACGGCTCGACGCATTCGGCCTGCTGACTCCGCGCACGGTGGGGGCTTTTGCCCGCGCGCTCGATCGTCCCGGCGTGCAGCTGGCGTCGGCGCGCCGGACCTTGCTCGCTCCGTGGCTCGACCCGCACCAGCCCATCGGCTTCGAAGCGATGTTGTCGTCGGGCGTTGCTTTGGGTCCGTGCACCGCAGGCGAACGCACCCTCTGGCAGGCCGTCGCCTCCGCCGTCATCGGGGCCCACACCGTTGCGCGCGCCGGCCGGGTTCAACGCGCCGGCGAGATCGCGTGGCAGATGTTGTTCGATGGCCCGGCGCGGTTGATCAGCGCAGTGTTCGGTGGCCGCTTCGGAAACGTGGCCGAGGGCGACACCGCCGACCTCGTCGTGCTCGATGCGATCGAAGCGGGGGAAGGCGTCGCGTGGGACCGCCTGCCGATGGCTCCGGTGTCGTGGACGATCGTCGGCGGTCGCGTCGTGGTGCGCGAAGGCCAGCTGTTAGGCATCGACTTCAATGCGCTGGCGGCCGACGCTGCGCGCGCCGTCGAATCAATCTGGGCCCGCACATGAAAGGACTTCCCGCCGACACCGATGCGTACCGCCTGGTCGATTCCACCGACTACACCGTCGACGTCTTCAAGACCGTCGCGGTGCTCAGCCTCTACCGTCCTTACAGCTCGAAAGACGAACGCACGCTGTCGGCCGAAGTCGCGGCGAAATCCGGCTGCA
>JAYUXE010000081.1:0-2571 GCA_043753165.1 Archangiaceae bacterium
GCGACCGCAATCGCCCGACTGACGACGGCGCCGCTGAAGGCGTCGTCGCTGAGGAAAGGGGTGCCGGCCCACTGGGACCCCGTGCTCGCCATTGCGATGGCGCGAAAGCCCGAGCACCGGTTTCGAAGTGCGAGCCAGATGGTGGCAGCCCTGAAGGACCCCGCGCGCGCCTCGTTGACCCGCTGGCGTCGGCGCGGTCTTCAGGTGGCGTTGGGGGTCGCCGTACTGGCGGCGGCGCTCGCCATTGCGCTGTGGCCCCGTGGCTCTCTGTCGCTCGACCCGTGCCCGAACGGGCTCTGCGAGCCGTGGTCCAACCAACTCACTGGCTCGGAAAGTCAGGATCAAACCGAGGCCGTGCTGATCAGGCCTTCGGGCGAGGTGCTGATGGGAGGCACGGTGACCGGGACGCATGATCTGGGCTGCGGGCCGTTTCAGGTGCCGAAGCTCGGCGCGAAAACGGCGATCATCGCGCAGTTCACCCGAACCGGAATTTGTGAATGGAACTGGCTCGGCGTGAGTCCCGCGGCCGACGTGATTTTCAGGATGTACCAGACGCCCTCTGGCCGCACGTTTGCGTGGGCAGGCCTCATGCCCGAAGTGCTCAACTCCGGTTTCGGGCCGTCGTTGATCCTGGAAATCGTCGGCCGCAATGTCACCCAGGTTCCCACCCAGGCAGCTGCCCCAAAGTGGGAATCGGTCGCGGTCGACGCGAAGGACCGGGTGGTGATTGCGTCGGTCAGCGAAGGATTTGCGCGCACTGCTGAGTCGCCCGCTGGCATTGATCTGATGCGAATGCTTCCGACCGGCGAGGCGGAATGGAAGGCGCACCTCGCCGACGGCACCAACGTTCGTGTGTTGTGGATGGAAGCCGACGGCAACAGCGACGTGGCCGTGTTTGGCTCGTTTCGCAATACGCTTCGGGTCGGTGGTCAAAGTTTTACGTCGCGGGGCGAGGCCGACATGTTCCTGCTGAAGGTCTCGGGCGCCAGCGGAGAGGTGCTGTGGGCCCGTGCATTCGGAAGCGAAGCCGATGAGACGCAGGATCTTGGACTGGTCGCCGATGCGGAAGGAAACTGGTACGGCGTGGGCGAACACGGCGGCATCGACCTCGGCAACGGGCCCCTGACGCCCTCGGTGTTCGTCGCCAAGTGGAGCCCCGACGGTAAGGTGCTCTGGTCCAGAGGCTTCGGAGGCAGTTCGCGCCGCGACGCTGCTCGCCGCGTGGTGCTCGATGAAAAAAACAACCCGATCGTCTTCGGCCGCTTCTTGTCACCCCGCGTGCAGCTCGATGGGAAGACGATCGACAACGTCGGTGGCTCAGACCTCTACCTCGCCCGCTTCGACGGCCGATCAGGCGGGCTGATGGCGCTGAAGACGTACACCGCCGTCGATGCGCCGGCGCGCGCGCTCGCAATCGACCTGGCCACGCGCAACGTGGCGATCGGTGGACGGTTCGATAAAAAGCTGTCGTTCGGTCAGGGCGTGTTTCAGGCGTCGGGGCAAGACGGGTACTTCGCCAGCCTCGGCGCCGTGCCGTAAATTGGTGCAGCTTGCGGCGGGGGCTTTGACTTGAGGCCATTTGACGTGGCCCCGGCGACGGGGCCTGCGACAGGCCCCAGTCAGTCGGTGGGGTCAGCGGCGCAATCGCCCCTGATGGTGCAGGTCACCGAGCCGAAGATGACTCCTCCACAACAGGTGTTCGCGTAGGTAGCGCTGACTGCGGAACAGGTCGACTGCGGGCTGGCGATCGTCGACAAGTTCACGGGGGAAAAGCCGGGACCACATCCGCCCGCCTGTGGTCCTGCGTATTTGCTCTCACAAGGAGGCGGGCCGACGCCGCAATTCTTGGTGACGGCCAGCGTGCCGTACCCGTTGCTGATGTAGCAACTAGAGGTGGCGTAGGAATTGTTGTCGTTGCAGTCGATGGCGCCACAGTTCACTTTGGTTCCCGGTTGAGCCGTAGCGCCCGTGCACTGAGAGAAATACGGCCCCACACAGAACCCGTCGAAATCCGAGTCGGCTCGAACAATCAAATTCTGGTACCGGGCCGCGCTGGAGTCGTCGCAATCACTGTTGGCCGGGCAGGTCTCGGTGAACTGCCGGCCCACGCCGGGGCTGGATCCGAGGCAGGCAGTGACTGTCGCGCCTGCGCAGTACGAATCCCCGTCCGCGTTCGCGCGCGTCGAGCGGTCCTTGAACAGTACGGGGTTGTTGGGACTGCAGTCGATGCCCAGAGAGGCCCCGGGAGACACGTAGCCATTCGGACAGTTGCCGAACTGCGCCCTCGAAGCGACGGGGCAGTGGTTCGTGGCCGTCGAGTTGCTCGCATACTGATCGCCGTCGGTGTCAGGGTTGCAGACGATGGTGGTGTTCTCGTCCACCTGGCCGTTGCAGTTGTTGTCGACCCCGTCGCACACCTCGGGCGCGACAGGCCCCGGAACCACGCTGCATGCGGTACCCGCTGTCGCGGCGGAGCACACCACCGACCCAGTGCGGAGGCAGGCTCCCACTCCGACCGAACAACTCCCGCCGAGCACGCGGCACAATCCTTCGCATGCAGTCTGACCTGGC
>JAYUXE010000082.1:0-2569 GCA_043753165.1 Archangiaceae bacterium
ACGGTGCCGGGCGGCGGGCGGGGAAACACCTCGATCGCGTAGTTGTCGGTGAGGTCCTGCGTGACGCGGACCTCCCACTTCTCGCCTTTCACCGTCGCCCAGGGCATCAGCGCTTCGGCCTCTTCGCCGCCATCGTGGTGACGCGGTACAGCATCACGACCACGCCGAACGCCGCGAGCCCGCCCCAGGTCCACACGCCTTTGATCAAGAAGTAGAAGGCGAACATCGCGAGCACCAGCGCGCCAATCACCCAGCCGCGCATCGCATTGCTCTGCCCTTTCTGGTGCGTGACTTTCCGGGCGGTGACGAGCAGGGGAATCGCCCCCGCTTTGCGAACGACCTTCGCGCCTTCTTCGACGATCTCGTCTTCCGGCTCGATCAACCCGATGACGTAGGCCGTCTTGATCTCTTCCATGCTGCCGTACGTCAGCTCGCCGTCCTTGTTGCGCACCGTGTACTTCACGAAAGCTCCGCGCAGATCTGCTCTGCGATTCTCAGCCCGTCGATGCCGGACGACACGATGCCCCCGGCATACCCGCAGCCTTCGCCGCCCGGGTACAGCCCCTTCATCGACACCGACTGCAGCTTCTCGTTCCGCGTCACGCGCAGCGGAGCGCTGGTTCTCGACTCCACCCCAATCAACAACCCCGCTTCACTCGTGAACCCGCGCATCTTCTTCTCGAAGCCTTTGAGCGCCGCCTTCAACGACTGCGTCAGCGCGGCCGGGAACAAGCGATTGAGATCCGCGTGCGCCAGGCCCGGCCGGTAGCTCGTGCCGCCCGGCTTCTTCTTCAGCGTGCCCGCGAGGTAGTCGGGAATCGTCTGCGCCGGCGCGAAGAACTTCCCGCCGCCCAGCTCGTACGCCTTTTTTTCCCAATGCCGCTGAAACTGCAGACCCGCGAGCGGGCCAGTGAAGCCTTCCCGCGCGAAGTCGTCGACCGAGACCGAGACCACGATGCCTGCGTTGGCGTACTTCGCGTTGCGGTGTGAATTGCTCATGCCGTTCGTGCACTGGTAGCCGTCTTCCGTCGGTGTCGGGACGACGATGCCGCCGGGGCACATGCAGAACGAATAAACGCCGCGCATCTCGCCCGCCACTTCCAGGTTCTCGGCCAGCTTGTAGTCGGCCGGCGGCAGCGCCGTGTTCTTCGCCGCGCGATCGCCGTACTGAATGGCGTTGATCATGTCTTGCGGGTGCTCGGCCCGGAACCCGAGCGCGAACGGCTTCGCTTCGACGAACACGCGGCCATCGGTGGCGAACCGTTCGTAGAGCTCACGCGCCGAGTTGCCGACCACGAGGATGACGCGATCGCTGTGCAGCTCGGACCCGTCGTTCAGCTTCACGCCCGTGACGCGATCGCCGTCGTACAGCAGGTCATCGACGCGCGTGCCGAACCGCACTTCACAGCCGCGCTCGACCAGCTCACGCCGCAGCTTCTCGACCGCGAAGGGCAGCAGATCCGACCCGATGTGCGGCTTGCCTTGAATGAGGATGCGGTCGGGCGCTCCGAAACGCGCGAACGTCTCGATCACCTTGCGAACGTGCGGGTGGTTGATGCGCGTCGACAGCTTGCCGTCGGTGTACGCGCCGGCGCCGCCTTCGCCGAAGTTCATGTTGCTCTCTTCCATCAACGTCCCGTCGCGCATCAGCTTCGCGACGTCCTTGCGGCGCTGCACCACGTCGGTGCCCCGTTCGAGCAGGATGCTCTTCACGCCACGCTCGATCAGCGCCAGCGCACAGAACAAGCCCGCCGGCCCGGTTCCCACGATGATTGGCCGTTGATCCGGCTGCCGCACGACCTGCGTCAGAACTTCCGGCGTCTCTTCCACCGTCGCGACATCGGGCGGCAACAGCTTCGGCTTCTGGCCCGGCGCGAGCTCGACCTCGACCGTGTAGATGTAGCGCGGGCTGTTCTTCTTCCGCGCGTCGAGCACCTGCCGCACCACGCGCACCGACGCGAGGTCGGACACGGTGACGCCCAGCTTCTCGGCCGCGCGCTTCGAGAGCAGCGTGTCCGGCTCGTCGAGCCACAAGCTGAGGTTGTTGATCCGGTAGGCCACGCGCTGCCTTTATCCAAGTTCGCCTGCCCCGTCCCGTCCCGCACGCCCCCGTCGGGCCAGGTCGGCAGGTGAGTAGCCGGCTACGCACCCCGATTCGCTTCCGCCCGGGCGGTGCGAAGCGGTTTACGCAGCAAAATGCCACACTCGGAAAACCGTCAACGGATTCAATGGCTTGAATCGTGTCGTTGCATGGCATGGCGGGTGCTCCACGCTACGTCCATGAGCACTGACAGGAAGGGTACGAAGATTCTGGCCCGCACGTTCTTCACGCAGCTTCGGGCGGGCGGTTACACTCCCAACCAGATTCTGGACATTGCGACCGAGCTCATTGATCTTGTCACCAACGATTTGAAGGACGCAGCCCCCAAGGTTACGGAAGAGAAGCAGCCGGCCGAGATCCGGCACTGACACAAAAGCTTTGAAACCCTCGGGCGCGCTCAGGTTCCGGACTGGATCCGGTGCCAGCGCCCGAAGGGATGCGGTAGGAACCCGGCCTGGTGCCGGGTTT
>JAYUXE010000083.1:0-2567 GCA_043753165.1 Archangiaceae bacterium
TGTTGAAGAAGCTGCAGGCCGAAAAAGATCGCCTCGACCAGGGCGGCGCGGCGCCGAAGCCGATGGCGCCTCAAGTCGCCGAGCCCACCCCACTGGCCGCGCGGGCGGCGATGCCCGATGTGCCAAAGCTGCTCGCGGTCACGAACGTGCCGGGCTTTCGCTGTGGGCCGGCCGCGTGCCAGGTCTCGTCGGTCGAGACGTCGCACCACCTCGCCGGCGAAAAGATGTCGCTCACGTCCGACGACTACTTCTTCAAGGTGACCCTGGCCGTGACGCACCCGCGCGGCGGCCCCGTCGACTTCGGGGCGGCGAAGCTCACGCACAACTCCGAAGAGTTCCCGATCGCCCGCGATGCGCAGCGCCTGGCCGGCACGCGCGAGCTGTCGCGCACCTTCAAGCCTGGCGAGAAGGCCGACGTGGTGCTGCTGTTCGAGGCGCCGGGCGCGGTTGCCTCTGCGGGGCTCAAGCTGCTCGTGGCTGGGGACGAAGGCGTGCCGTTGCAGTGACTGGTTCGGACGCCAAGCCCGTCGCCCTGCGAATCCGGCTTCCCTTCGCCACCGAAGAGGAGTTCGTCGAGCGCTACGGCCAGAACGTCGCTCGCGGCGGCATCTTCATCGCGACCCGCGCGGTGAAGGCCGTCGGCACGGCGATCGCGTTCGAGCTCGTGCTGCAGGGAGGCGAACGGTTGATGCGCGGCGAAGGCGCCGTGCAGCAGGTGCAGGAAGACGAGACCCCGGGCAAGAGCGGAATGCTGGTGCGCTTCATCCGCCTGGATGCCCGCACCCGCGCGCTCATCGATCGCATCCTCGCGCTGCGCGAAGGGCTCGCCGACGCAGAGCCACCGGCGGCCGAGCCGTCGAAGCCGCCGCCTGCTCCGGCGCCCATCGGTCGTGGGCTCAAGCCGGCCGCCGCGCTGCTGGCCGACGACGTCGTCCTCGGCATCGACCTGGGCACCACCACCTGCCGCGCGGCGGTGTGGCTCGACGGAGGCCCGCAGCTGATTCCGCTGGCCGGCCCGACGGGCTTCGCCCTGCCCTCGCTGGTCGCGGTCGACGACGAAGGAAACCTGCGCGTCGGCCCCGCGGCGAAGGGGATTCGCGCCGAGCACCCCGAGAATGCCGTCACGGGCTTGAAGCGCCTGCTGGGTCAGCGCGCGCGATCAAAGGCGGTGAAGCAGCTGCTGCCGCGCTTTCCGTTCACAGTGGTGGCTGATCAAGACGGCGACGCCGGGGCCGAGCTCGCAGGGCGGGTTCATTCGATGCCCGAGCTTGCCGCGCTGCTGCTCAAAGAAATCAAGAACAGCGCGCAAGACATGCTCGAACGCGAGCTGAAGCGGGCGGTGTTGTGCGTGCCCGCCTGGTACTCGGATCACCAGCGCGGAGCGGTGCTCGAAGCCGGCCGCCTCGCGGGCCTCGAGGTCCTTCGAATCCTCAACGAGCCTTCTGCGGTCGCGCTCGCCTTCGGCTACGGCCGCGGCCTCGCCCGCAAGCGCCTGCTGGTCTACGACCTGGGCGGCGGCACCTTCGACGCGTCGGTGGTCGAGATGACAGGCGACGATCTCGAAGTCGTCTCGACGGGTGGCGACAACTTCCTGGGCGGCATCGACTTCGACGAACGGGTGGCCGACGCGCTGGCCGGCACCTTTCCCGAGAATTTGCGCCAGCGCCTCGAGCAGTCGCGCGTCTCGTGGGAACGCACCCGCGACGCGGCCGAGGTGGCGAAGATCTCGCTTTCGGACCAGGAAACGGCGGCCGTGCACGTGCCGTTCGCGGTGACGGATGAAGCGGGCGGACCCGTCGACCTGCGCGCCAGCGTCACGCGCGCGCAGATCGATCAGCTCACGAATGACCTCGTCGAACGCACGGCCGACGTCACCCGCGTCGTGCTCGAGGTCGGCCGCATCAACGCCGCCGCGCTCGACGAGGTGTTGCTGGTCGGTGGCCAGAGCCGCGCGCCGCTGGTGAGAAAGCGCCTCGAAGCCCTGGTGGGCCGCCCGCCGCGCACCGACGTCGACCCGCAGGGCGCGGTGGCTTTGGGCGCAGCCATTTTCGGCCACAGCCTGGTGCAGCGCGAACGCGGCAAGGCAGGCGTCTCACTGTCCGAAGTGCTCTCGGCCCCGATTGGCGTCGCGGTGAAAGGCGGCGGCTTCCTGCGGGTGCTCGAACGCAACACCCGCCTGCCGGCCGAGAAGACGCTGGCCGTGCCGGTGGCCGATCGCGCCGTCGAGGTCGCCATTTTTCAGGGCACCCACGTCCGCGCCGACGAAAACGAGTACCTGGGCGCCCTGCACGCCCCCGCCGACAAGCCCGGGGAACTGGTGCTGCGCTTTACCGTCAGCGCCGACGGCCGGCTCGACGTGGGCGCGGTCGGCAAGAAGGCGTCGTTTTCGACCTCCGACGCCACCGACGAGGTCCGTGCCCGCCTCTTCGCCGAGGCCCCGCTGCCCGGCGAAGGCGAGGCGGCGAGCAAAGGGCTCTTTAAAGGGATAAAACGCCTCTTCGGGCGATGAGGACGCAACTTCATGCGACCTCATCCGACAATGTAGGCAAATACAGGTTCTGAAGTCC
>JAYUXE010000084.1:0-2567 GCA_043753165.1 Archangiaceae bacterium
GGCGAGACGCTGAAGACCGAGATGTGGAACGACGGCGAGCTGCGCGTCATCTTCCGCTGCACCGCCGTCGAACGGAACAAGGTCGTCATCAGCAACGCCGCCGTCGAGCTCTTCAAGGAAGTGCCGAAGGCGAAGCGGGGGGTCCCGGTCGCTGCGCCTGCGGCTCCCGCTCCCTCGGCTGGAGCCAGCGCCACCGCCACCGTCTTCGATTACATCCGCGCGTACGTCGCCCAGACTCCGGACCTCGTCGGCAAAGTCGGCTTCGTCTTCCACTTCAAGATCTCCGCGCCCGACACGACGTGGACCCTCGACCTGAAGAATGGCAAAGGCCTCGTTACCGCCGGGCTCGAAGGCAAGCCCGACTGCGTGCTCGAGATCTCCGACGCCGACTGGCAGGCAATGACCAGCGGCAAGGCCGACGCCCAGAAGCTCTACTTCGGCGGCAAGCTCAAGATCGGCGGCAACGTCATGGCCAGCCAGAAGCTCGAGTTCCTCAAGAAGATCGACCCGGCGAAGCTCACCCCGGCTGCGGCTCCTGCTGCGTCCGCGGCGGCTCCCGTCGCAGCGACGTCCACCGGCAGCAAGTCGAAGCAAATCTTCCAGGCGCTCAGCGAGCGCATCGCGAAGACCCCCAGCCTCGTCTCTGAAGTCGGCGCCGTGCTGCAGTTCAAGGTGAAGCCCGAAGGCGCGTGGGTCGTGAACTTGAAAGACAACAAAGGCAGCGTCGCGGAAGGCACTGACGCGAAGGCGACCACCACCTTCACGCTCTCGGACGAAGATCTCACCGAGCTCGCCACCACCGGCGCAGTCAAAGAGCTCTACATGAACGGCAAGCTGCGCATCGACGGTGACGCGAAGGTCGCCCACCGCCTCACCTTCTTCAAATCGCTGATCTGACCAGGAGCTCGAACATGGGACGCAAAGTGAATGTGATTGGCGTGGGCATGGTGAAGTTCGCGAAGCCCGGCGCCTCAGATGAGTACGACGTCATGGCCGCCGCAGCGACGAAGACCGCCATCGCCGACGCGAAGATCGACCCCAAACAGATCGAGCAGGCCTTCGTCGGTTACGTCTACGGCGACAGCACCTGCGGCCAGCGCGCCGTCTACGCAGGCGTCGGCCTCAACGGCATCCCCGTCGTCAACGTGAACAACAACTGTTCCACCGGCAGCAGCGCGATGTTCCTCGCCCGCCAGGCAATCGAAGCCGGCGCCGAGTGCGTGCTCGCGCTGGGCTTCGAGAAGATGGAAAAAGGAGCGCTCGGCTCGAAGTTCGACGACCGCACCAACCCGCTCGAGAAGTTCGTCGAGGTGATGGCGCGCGTTCAGGGCTTCAACCAGGCGCCCCCGGCCGCGCAGATGTTCGGCGGCGCCGGCCGCGAGTACCGCTGGAAGTACGGCACCAAGCGCGAGACCTTCGCCAAAATCTCCGAGAAGGCGCGCAAGCACGCCGCGAAGAATCCCTACGCACTCTTCAATCAGCCGCTGAGCGTCGAGCAGATTCTCGCATCCGAGGAAGTGTTCGACCCGCTGACCCGCTTCCAGTGCTGCCCGCCCACCTGCGGAGCGGCCGCCGCCATCTTCTGCAGCGACGAGTTCGCGAAGAAGCTCGGCATCAGCAAGCCCGTCTACATCGCAGCCCAGGCGATGACGACGGACTTCCCGACCAGCTTCGAGGACTCGATGATCAAGATGGTCGGGTTCGACATGGCGAAGGCGTGCGCGAAGCAGGTCTACGAGAAGAGCGGCGTTGGCCCCGAAGACGTCGACGTCATCGAGCTTCACGACTGCTTCACCGCCAACGAGCTGCTGACCTACGAGGCGATCGGCCTCTGCAAGGAAGGCGAAGCCGAGAAGTTCATCGAGGCCGGTGACAACACGTACGGCGGGAAGTTCGTCACCAACCCGTCGGGCGGGCTCTTGAGCAAGGGCCACCCGCTGGGCGCCACCGGCCTCGCACAATGCACCGAGCTCGTGTGGCAGCTGCGCGGCCAGGCCGAAGGCCGGCAGGTCGCCGACGCGTCCATCGCCCTGCAACACAACCTCGGCCTCGGCGGCGCCTGCGTGATGACCATGTATCGGCGCGACTGAGTCGAGATGCGGGCCTTTGCATCAGCGGCCCCAGGGAAACGTGCCCTGGGTGGCGAGCAAGCGAGCGACATCGGTGAGCCATTCCGTTCCGTTCAGCATCGCCCACGTCACGTGCACCACACGCCAGCCGTGGCTCTCGAGTTGGCGGCGCTGGCGCATTGAAGGATGACGCGCTGTTCTGGCCACGCGAAGTCAACCCGCGCGATGAACTTCCCCGCGGGGTCGTGAACGTTGTGCTGCCGACGGGGCGCCGGAAGCCCAAAACGGTGCATCGCCAACGCGGCTTTGGCCTCGAGGGGGCTGTCGGTCGGCTGCTCGCCTCGCGCCCGCCGAACCATGTCCATCAGGGCGTCGCGCTTTCGCCCGACCGCGTTCGGCTGAAGCTCTGCCTCGAGCCAGCTGGGAAGTTCCCGGTACTTCCGCTGCCCACTGTCGAAAGCCATGAGCAACTTGTCGTCGGGGACGACGTCGGACAGG
>JAYUXE010000085.1:0-2565 GCA_043753165.1 Archangiaceae bacterium
GGGAACCGCAGGCCTTCCGGGTTCAGCACCGAGAACTCGTCGACCACGATCGCGTTCTTCAGCGAGCCGCCGCGCGCGAGGCCGTTGGCCTGCAGCTTCTCGACGTCTTTCGCGAAACCGAACGTGCGCGCGCGCGAGATCTCTTTCGCGTACGTGCTTTCCTGGAACTCGAGGCTGTACGTCTGGTCCGAAATCAGCGGGTGCTTGAAGTCGATCGTGCAGTCGACCTTCAGCTTCTTCGCCGGCGCCAGCGTCGCCGACTTGTCGCCGTCCTTCACCGACACCGTGCGGCGAATCACCAAGAAGCTCTTCGCCTTGTCCTGCTGGCGAATGCCGGCCTCGATGATGAGGTCGGTAAACGGAGCGGCACTGCCGTCCATGATCGGGACTTCAGGCCCATCGAGCTCGATGCGCACGTTGTCGAGGCCCAGCCCCGAAAGCGCCGAAATCAGGTGCTCGACCGTGCCGACCCGCGCGTTGTTGCGGCCCAGCGTCGTCGCCAATGCCGTCGACACCACGAAATCGGCCCGGGCCGGAATCGTCGGCTTGCCGGGCAGGTCGGTTCGAACGAAGACGATGCCGTGATCGGCGGGGGCGGGCAGCAGCCGCAGCAACACCCGAACCCCCGAATGAAGGCCGACCCCTTCACAACGGGTGGGCCTCTTGAGAGTTCGCTGGAAGAAAGAAGGGCCGTTCATGGGGTCGCGGTTTGTGCCGCGGTGCGTCTTAGAGCAACGCTAGTGCCATGAGATCAGCGGCAACTCATCAAAAAACCAGCGGAATCACTCAGTGGAACATCTCCGCTCCACTGAAAATCTGAAAAAACCCGACATACGTGCCGTGAGTTTTCGAGGGTTTGCCGCACGACACGGATGTCGCGCCTCAGAACAGGGTCGACTGACCTTTGGGCGGCTTTCGGCCGAAGTATTCGAACGCGCGCAAGGTCGCGACCCGGCCGCGGGGGGTGCGGTGAAGAAAGCCCTGCTGCAACAGAAAGGGCTCGTAGACGTCCTCGACCGTGTCCCGTTCTTCACCCACGGCGGCGGCGATCGTCTCGACCCCCACCGGCCCGCCGTTGAACTTGTCGATGATGGTGAGCAGCACCCGGCGATCCATCTGGTCGAGGCCATTTGCATCGACATCGAGCCGTTGCAGCGCGGCATCGGCGAGCTTCCGGGTGATGGTGCCGTCGCCTTCGACTTCGGCAAAGTCGCGCAGGCGGCGCAGCAGCCGGTTGGCAATTCGCGGAGTGCCTCGCGCCCGCTTCGCGACCTCTCGCGCGCCATCGACGTCGATCGTGACGCCCAGGATCTGTGCGCTGCGCAGCAGGATCCGTTCGAGATCCGCCGGCGTGTAGAACTCGAGCCTTTCCTGAATCTGAAAACGGTCGCGCAGCGGCGAGGTGAGCAGGCCGGTGCGGGTGGTCGCTCCGATCAGCGTGAAGGGCGGCAGCTCGATCTTCATCGCCCGCGCGGCCGGGCCGGTGTCGATGGTGACGTCGAGCCGGAAGTCTTCCATCGCCGGGTACAGGTACTCTTCGATCGCCGCGGCCAGCCGGTGGATCTCGTCGATGAACAGCACGTCGCGCGGCTGCAGATTCGTCAGCAGCCCGGCGAGATCGCCCTTCTTCTCGAGCGCCGGGCCCGACGTCACGTGCAGCCCCACCCCGAGCTCGGACGAGATGATGTGGGCCAGCGACGTCTTGCCGAGGCCGGGAGGCCCCGAAAACAGACAATGATCCAGCGAGTCGCCGCGCGCCTTTGCGGCCTTTATGTAGATCTTCAGCTTGTCGACGACCGCGGTCTGCCCCACGTAGTTCGAAAAATCCTTCGGGCGAAGCGACGCCTCGAGCCGAACCTCGTCCGTGGCGACTGTGGGGCTCAGGGACTCGTTCCGCGCCATCGGCGCGCGGGGTTGTAGCATGCGCGTATGCGAGCGGCGGTTTGGGTGATCGGGGCGATGATCGGCACAGGCTGCGTGACGCAGCGAAGTCTCACCGTGGGCCAGATGGCGTCCGGCGTCGGCCGCGGCGGTGGCGACCTCAACGTCTTCACCGGAGCGATGTACCAATCGCAGACGGCCCCCGCGACGACGACGAAGGTCGCCGGCACGGGCGACGTCACGAGCCAAGTGAACAGCAAGGGCCTGTCGATTCCCTGGTTCGAGGCCAACGCGAACTACGGCTTTGGTGATCACCTCGCGCTCAACGTTCACCTCGGGCCCGCCGGCATTCAGCCCGGCCTCAAGATCACGCTGAACAACTCGCGCATCGCCAACATCGCGCTGCTGCCGCAAGTCGGAATCGGCTACGCGTCGTACAGCGAGACGACCAGCGTGTCCGACGAGTCGGGCCGCGGCGAAGAGACCCGCCCCACCGCGACGACGAGCTTCATCTTCAGCGCGGGCCTGAAGCTGCTCATCTCACACCAGTCCGGCTTCTACTGCGGGCTCGGCTACGACTTCATGTACACGCGCAACTCGCAGTACAGCACCACGGGCACCAACCAGACGCGCGTCGAGTACCAGACGCTGCTCACCTCGGTGCAGCACCAGATCTCGGCGGGC
>JAYUXE010000086.1:0-2565 GCA_043753165.1 Archangiaceae bacterium
TCCGTTTTCTACTACGTGCGCACCGCAATTCTCGTCGACGGCGAAGGCATCACCTACCGCGGCATGGTGCGCGAGACCCGCCTGCGGTTCGCCGACATCCAGCGCCTGGCCGTGCTGCCCGGCCTGATCACCCTCTACACCGTGCACGCCGGCCCGCAGACGTTCTCGTTCAGCAGCTTCTTCCAGCGCCACAAAGAGCTGGTCGAGGTTCTGCGCGAACGCGCCAAGCTGCGCTGATTTTCTGAAATGACCGAAGGCCGCTGTCCGTCTTCCTTTCTTGACGGCATCGAGGGCCCCCCCCTATAGGCCGTCGCGTCCTTTTTTAGCCGCCGTCTGGAGTGGAAACCATGCGCAGTCCCTTCACTTTCTCTCTCGTTGCCGCCCTCACCCTCTCGGCCGTCGCCCACGCGGACATCAAGCTCGGCTACGTCGACCTTCAGCGCGCGCTGCAGGAAGTCGCCGAAGGCAAAGATGCCCGCACCCGGTTGAAGACCGAACTCGACAAGAAGAAGGCCGACTTCGAAGGCGAGCAGGCCAAGCTTCGCGACGACAAGGCCGTGCTCGACAAGCAGGGCAGCATGATGAGCGAAGAGGTCCGGAACCAGAAGTTCACCGAGCTCCAGAAGCGCCTGTTCGAGCTCACCCAGCGCGCCGAAAAGCTGCAGGCCGAGATGGCGCAGTCGGAACAGCGCGAGCTGAAGAAGATCTTCGAAAAGATGGACCCGATCATCGCGGCGATCGCGGTGCGCGAGCAGCTGACGATGGTGTTCGAGAAGACGGACTCGGGCCTCGTCTACGCGCCGGCCAGCCTCGACCTCACCAACGAGCTCGTCCGCACCTACAACGACAAGTACCAGGTGAAGGGCAGCGCGGCGGCGACGCCGGTGAAGAAGGACGCTGCGGCGCCCGCTCCGAAGAAGTGAAGCGGCTGGAGTCGCTCGCCGCGCTGGTCGGCGGGCAGGTCGAAGGAAACGCCGCGCTCGAGATTCACGGCGTGGCGGGCCTCGAAGAAGCGGAGGCCGGTCAGCTGTCGTTCTTCGGCAACAACCGGTACAAAAAAGCGCTGGCCGCGACGAAGGCTTCGGCGGTGCTGGTCGGGGCCGACGCTCCGCCAGCCCCCGCAGGCGTCACCTACGTTCGCGTCGGCAACCCGCACCTCGCGTTCGCGCGCGTCTCGCAGGGCTTCTACCCACGCCGCGCGTTTCCCGCTGGCAGGTCAGACCGCGCGTTCATTCACCCCGGCGCGCAGGTGCACGACGACGCGACCGTGATGCAGTTCGTGAGCATCGAACGCGGCGCCGTGGTCGGTGCTCGCGCCGTGCTTCACCCCGGCGTCTTCGTCGGCGAGCACGCGCGCATCGGCGACGACGCGGTGCTGCACCCGAACGTCACCGTCTATGACCACTGCATCGTCGGCGACCGCTGCATTCTGCACGCGGGCTCGGTCGTCGGTGCCGATGGGTTTGGCTTCGCGCTCGACCCTTCGCTGCCTGAGCACGTGAAGATTCCGCAGGCCGGCATCGCGCGGCTCGAGGACGACGTCGAGCTCGGTGCGTGCAGCTGCGTAGACAGAGCGACCCTCGGCGAGACCGTCATCGGGCGCGGCACCAAAGTCGACAACCTCGTGCAGGTCGCTCACAACGTCACCGTCGGCCCCTTCAACCTGCTCTGCGCGCAGTCCGGCATCTCTGGCTCGACCCGGCTCGGCAAAGGCGTCGTGCTCGGCGGCCAGGCGGGGCTCGCGGGCCACCTGAACGTCGGGGATCTCGCGCGCATCGGGGCCCAGGCCGGCGTGCCGCAAGACGTCGAAGCGGGCGCCCAGCTGATGGGGACCCCCACGATGCCGATGCTGCCCTGGTACCGCGCCTCGGCCACCTTCCAGAAACTTCCTGACCTGGCGAGAGAGCTGCGCGCCCTTCGCAAACGCCTCGAGGCGTTGGAGAAAGAGAAATGAACGACGAGAAGAAGCCGGTGATGGACGTGATGGAAATTCAGAAGCTGCTGCCCCACCGGTATCCGTTTCTGCTGGTGGATCGCGTCATCGAGCTCGTGCCCGAACAGAAGCTCGTCGCGTTGAAGAACGTGTCGATCAACGAGCCCTTCTTCGGCGGCCATTTCCCCGGCCACCCGGTGATGCCCGGCGTCCTCATTCTCGAGTGCATGGCCCAGGCGTGCGCGCTGCTCGGCTACACCTCGGGCGGCATCAGCCCCACCACGCACGTCACGTACCTGATGGGCGTCGACAACGCGAAGTTCCGTCGGCCGGTGGTGCCGGGCGATCAGCTGGTGCTCACCATCGAAGTCATTCGCCACAAGGGCATGGTGTGGAAGACGAAGGGCACCGCGACGGTCGATGGCAAGCTCGCGGCGCAGGCCGAGTACCTGGCAACGGTGGTCGAGATCGGGAAGGTGTGACGATGGCGATCCACCCGACGGCGATCATCGACCCGAAGGCGCAGCTCGACTCGACGGTCGAGGTCGGCCCCTACGCCGTCATCGGCCCGAAGGTGAAGATTGGCGCCGGCACCACCATCGGCCCGCACTCGGTGATCGAAGGCGACACCA
>JAYUXE010000087.1:0-6111 GCA_043753165.1 Archangiaceae bacterium
CGCTGCTGCATCTGGTGAAGAATTCCCGCTTCGGTCACCACGATGAAGGCCTGCTTGTCGCTGGTGGCGGTGCGGTCGAGCAGCTGCTTCGTGCTGCCGATGAAGTCGGCGTGGCGCAGCACCGCCTCTTCGCATTCGGGGTGGGCGACCACTTCGGCCTCGGGGTGCGCGACCTTCAGTTGCACCAGCTGCTTCTCGCTGAAGATCTCGTGAACCATGCAGCTGCCCGGCCACAGAATCATCTCGCGGCCCGTCTGCTTGCTGACGTACCGGCCCAGGTGCTGGTCGGGGGCAAAGATGATCGTGCGATCTTTCGGGATGCGGTTGACGATCTTCACCGCGTTGCTGCTGGTGCAGATGACGTCGCTCATCGCCTTCACTGCGGCCGACGAGTTCACGTACGTCACCACGAACGCCTCGGGGTGCTTGTCCTTGAACGCCTTGAATTGATCGGGCGGGCAGCGATCCGACAGCGAACAGCCGGCCTTCAGGTCGGGCAGCAGCACGAGCTTGCCGGGGTTCAGGATCTTCGCGGTCTCGGCCATGAAGTGAACGCCGCAGAACACGATCACGTCTGCCGTCGTCTTCTCGGCCGTCTGCGCGAGCGCGAGGCTGTCGCCGACGAAGTCCGCCACGTCCTGGATCTCGCTCTCCTGGTAGTAGTGCGCCAGGATCACCGCGTTCATCTCTTTCTTGAGCCGCTGGATTTCCTGCTCGAAGTCCATGCCCTGCTCTTAACGTGAATGCCGGCTTTCGGCATAAACTCCGTGCCGGCCTCATTCCCCGTGCGCACGACCTCTCTGCTGTGCCTCGTGGTCTTGACCCTGGTGGGCTGCCAATGCGGCGGCCCCGCCACGAAGCTCAAGGATCGTGGCGAGGCCTGCACCGCCGACACCGAATGCACGTCCGAGCTCTGCGCAAAGCTTCCCGGCGCTGCCGTGAAGACGTGCGTGAAGAAGTGCGCCGATGGCTGCGCCGCCAACGAGGTGTGCGCTTCGGTCGAATCGGGCAAGCACGCGTGCGTCCCCGAGCGCGAAGGCCTCTGCAAGCCCTGCCAGACCAGCGCCGACTGCCCGTACCCCGCCGACGAATGCCTCGCCATCGGAGGTGCGAAGTTCTGCGGCCGCGACTGTTCCTTCGACTCGAAGTGCCCGTCGGGCTTTCGCTGCGAGATGGGCTTTGATCTTCAAGGCAACCAGGTCGGCGTGCAGTGCCAGCCCACCAGCAACAGCTGCGGCTGCACCCCCGGCAACCTGGGCCAGACGGTGCCCTGCGAGAAGTCGAACCCGTTCGGCCTCTGCATGGGCGTGCAGACGTGCGAGCAGACGGGCTTCAGCGTGTGCGGCGCCGCGGTGCCGGCCAAAGAGACCTGCAACGGCCTCGACGACGACTGCGACATGGTGAAGGACGAAGACCTGGGCGAGACCACGTGCGGAATCGGCGAGTGCAAGCGCACCGTCGTCAACTGCCTCGTCGGCGTCTTGCAGGTCTGCGTGCAGGGCGATGCCGGCGTCGAGATCTGCAACGAAAAGGACGACGACTGCGACGGCACCGTCGACGACGGCTTCAACAAGCAAACCGCGATCACCGACTGCGGCACGTGCGGCAACGTCTGCGTGGCTCCGAATGGAACGCCCGCCTGCACCAACGGCGTCTGCAGCGTCGGCAGCTGCGCCGCGCCCTTCGCCAACTGCAACACCTCGGCGACCGATGGTTGCGAGACGAACACCAGCACCAGCCTGCAGCACTGCGGCGGCTGCAACGCGGGCTGCGGCGGCGCCGGCTCGACCGGAACGTGCACGGGCGGCACCTGCGCGCTGCAGTGCCTGCCCGGCTTCGTGAACCTCGACGGCAGCACCGCCAACGGCTGCGAGTACGCGTGCACCGTCACGTCGACCACCGACTTCCCCGACCTCGCGTTCGTCGACAGCAACTGCGACGGCATCGATGGCGAAGCGGCGAATTCGATCTTCGTCTCGGCCGCCGGCAACGACGCGAACCCCGGCACGCAGGCGCAGCCGAAAGCGACCGTTCAAGCCGGCCTGATCGCGGCGACCGCTGCTGGCAAACGCGACGTGCTCGTCTCGCAGGGCAACTACAGCGCGCAGGTATCGATGCCGTCGAACATGGGGCTGTATGGAGGTTTCGCTCCGGGCACGTGGGGCCGCAGCACCGCGAACGTCGTCAACGTGCTCAACGTGAACGCGCCGCTGCTGATCGAGAACGTCGGCAACGTCACCGTGCAATTGATGGCGTTCAACGGCACGACGCCCTCGGGCCCATCGGCCACTGCGTACGCAGCCGTGATTCGCGTCGCCACCAACGTCACCCTGGAAGCGGTGCAGCTTCGCGCGGGCAACGGCACCGCAGGCACCGCGGGTACGGCGGGCGCAACCGGCAGCTCGGGCTCGAACGGCCTCGTCGGAAACCCGGGTTGTGAAAATTCGGGCGGCTTCTGCTCGAGCTGCGCGCAACCCACAGGCGGCTTCGGGGGCACCAGCGCCTGCGGCCGCACGGGCGGGCGCGGGGGCTTTCCGGGCAATGGCGGCACCACGGGCGGCATGGGTGGGTCGGCGGTCGGTGGCACCCTCGGGGGCGCGGGAATTCCGTCGGGCCTGGGCAACGCCTTCAACCTCGGTGCGCCCTACGTGGGCGGCACGGGCCTGCCCGGAAACTTAGGCACCGCGGGCACGTCGGCGACTGGCCTCGGCACGCTGGACTCGTTTGGCTACGTCGCCGCGCTGGCGAGTGGAGGCTTCGCGGGCCTCGATGGAAACGGCGGCGGCGGCGGTGGGGGCGGCGGCGGCGGTGACGACAGCTGCAACAGCTACGGCGGTGGGGGTGGCGGCGGCGGAGCAGGCGGCTGCGGCGGCGCAGGCGGCCTGCGCGGCTTCTCGGGCGGAGCGTCCATCGGCATCTTCCTCTACGCGTCCACCGTCACCGCGAACGGCGTGACCGTGACGACGGGCAACGGCGGCGCGGGCGGCAACGGCGGCGGCGGAGGCACGGGGGGCACCGCGGGCAACGGCGGGGTCGCATCCAACGGCTCGGGCAACGAGTACGGCGGCAGCGGCGAGCAGGACGACGGCAGCAACGGCGCGAAGGGCGGCCGCGGCGGCAACGGCGGTTCAGGTGGAGCAGGTGGCGCCGGAGGGGGCGGCCCCGTGCTCGCGGTGGTGCGCGCCGGCGGCTCGACGTGGACGGCGGACGCGGCGACGACATACGTGTTGGGGACTGCTGGCGTGGGCGGAAGCTCGGCGGCCGGCGCAGGCGGCGCGGGCCTGTCGCAGAACGTCTACTGACGGCCCGATCGGGCGCGCTACTCGGAGGCTTCGTCGATCGTCAGCTGGTAGAAGTCCTGGAAGTTGGCGTCGCGGCCCTTCGAATCACGAACTTCGAAGAGGTAGCGGCCGGGCTCGGCGGTGAAGCGAACGGTCTCGGCCTTGTCGCCTTTGGCTCCGTCGGACGTCTGCACCAGGGTC
The DNA here is from genome assembly GCA_043753165.1 of Archangiaceae bacterium. Lineage (GTDB taxonomy): Bacteria > Myxococcota > Myxococcia > Myxococcales > Myxococcaceae > JAGSPQ01. Next base: position 3,483 of record JAYUXE010000087.1, read on the forward strand.
AGCTTCCCGTCGTCTTCGATGCGGTGCACGTAGAGGCCGAGGTCGACCTTCAAGATGCCCGTCACCGTCCCGCGAAGGGGCGTCTTCACGGGCCTGGTGGACAGGTCGACGAGGAAGTAGTCGACGTCCTTCTTCGGGAAGACGGTGCCACGCACGGGCGAGCCCAGCTTCACCGGCATCGCAGTCTCGACGGTCTGGTTGGGCTCACGTTCCTGCGAGCCGTCGTCGGCGACCACGGTGGGCGAGATCCGGTAGGACATCTCGCCGTTCTCGTCGTCCTTCACCCACTTGCCGTCGACTTTGCGCGCGGCGGCCTCGACGCGGAAGTAGCAGACCTTGTCGCACGCGACGTTGTTGAGCATCTCGGGCTCTTTCACCGCGCCGTCGTTCGCCTTCAGCACGACCTCGTCGCCCTTCTCGCCAGGCTTCATCGCGCTCAGCACGAGGTCGATCTTCTCGACGCCCGTGACGACCACGTTCACGAGTGACGGGCCGTCGGTCTCGACCTTGAAGCAGTCGAGGTCGCCCTTCGACGACAAGAACCCTTCCCGGTAGCCGCCCCCGGAGAGTGGAGTCGCATGCGCGAGATCATCGTTCGGCTCGAACTCGCTGCTGGCGCCGGCTTCTTCCTGCGCGACGGTGAGCGTGTAGTACGTGCCGGCGCTGAAGCCGCGCTTCGCGTCCTTTCCCGTGCCCTGCCACGAAGGCTTCACCACCACGTAGATGACGCGATCGGTTTCGCGGACGCCGACGTTGCGAAGGCTCAGGCCGGTTCCGTCTTTCGACTTCGCCGAAAAGAGCACCGCTTCGGCTTCGGTGAGCACCTGCACGTCGTACGCGACGCCGTCGATGGGCGAGACCTCGATGCGCAGGGCGAGCCGCGGCACTTCCTTCGCGGGCCCGGCATCGACGATCACCGGCACTTCGCCCGCGTCGATCACTTCGCCGCTGTCGGCTTCGAACGTTTCTTCGACGGGAAGCCCCGTGGTCGGCAGCTCGAAGCGGAACCAATCTTGATCGTTGGGGTGGGCGACGAAGCCCGACAGCGCGGAGCCCAGTGGAACCGCGGTGGCATCGACGCGGCGATCGTTCGGCTCGAGCTCGAAGCCCGGCTGCCGTTCTCGGAAGATCGCGGTCAGCGTGTACGCACCGCCCGCGCCTTTCTTCGCAGCCAGCACGCGCACGAACGCCTTGCCCGAGACATCGAGGTTCGGCAGGCGCTCGGTCTTGCCTGGACCTTCGGCGTTGATCAGCGCAAGCGACGTGCGCGTCTCGTCCATCACCTCGAGCACCACGTCGGCGCCGGGCGGGCTCGTCACCGTGAGCTCGACGGTGCGGGGCAGGGCGGACTTGAGGACGTACCAGTCTTCGTCGGGCTTCGCGGGGTCGGCTCCCAGGTTCGCCTCGACCCGCGCGCTTCCCGAAAGCTCCAACGCGTTGTCGGGGCGGTCGTTCGGTTCCTTCTCGGCCATCACCAGCGGGCCGGCGTCGACGGGGCCTGCATCGACGCCCGGGGATTTCTCACAGCTGCAACCGCCAACGATGAATGCGAGCACGCCTGCGACGGTCAGCCTTCTCATGGGCGCGGTACATGCCACGATCACTGAACCTGGCAAGGAGGGAAATCTTCCTTGCCGCCACCGCAAGGGGCATCATCGGAACATGAAACTCACCTCGCGCATCGCAGGAGCGCTGGCCGGGCTGTTGGCGTTGCCGGCAGTGGCCGCAGCCCCGATCGGCTACGCGCAGGCCAGCGGCTACTTCAAGCGTGACTCGCGTCCGACGCTGTACCAGCCGCTGAACCTTCTCGACGGCCGAGACGCCACCGCGTGGTGCAGCCCCACCAGTGACCCGCTGGGCGAGCTGTTGACCTTTGGCTTCAAGGGCACGACCCGCATCGACGAGATCCGCGTCACCACCGGCAACAACTTCGACGACAACACGTTTCAGACGTTCTCCCGCGCGAAGAAGCTGTCGATCAAAGGGGGCAAGTCGACGCAGGCCTTCACCATCGCCGACCAGCGTGGCCAGCAGACAATCACCTTCAACCCGCCCCTCGAAGGCAGCCGCTTCACCATCGAAGTTCTCGACCACTACCCGGCCGACGATCTCGATCAGCCGGTCTGCCTGACCGACGTCATCTTCATCAGCGATGGCAAGCCGCTGGACGGCAGCTGGCTCACCACGAAGCTCAAGTACGACAAGAACCACGCGCCCCTGCTGGGCACCTGGTACGCCGGCTTCGACGGCACGCCCGACCGCTTCCTGTCATTCCACTTCGACGGCACCTTCCGGTACAGCTACGAGCCGTACGACAACAAGTCTGGGAAAGAAAAGGTGGTCGAAGGCACGTACGAAGCGTCCCCCTCGAAGATCGTGCTCGAGGTGACCGGCACGAAGGGCAAGACGTCGCTGAAATACAGCCGCGACGAGAACAAGAAGGGCAGCAAGGGCGGATACACCTTCAGCTTCGATGGCGAGGTGCCCGAAGACTTCAAGGGCACCTTCCGCAGCGTGCCCTGACCCGTCGAAGCACCCGCTTAGATTGCCTTCTTCTTCTTCGAGTTCGAGAACGCCTGGAAGAACGCGACGATCTCTTGAAGGGCCTGCTTGAAGTCGCTGGCGTCTT
>JAYUXE010000088.1:0-6110 GCA_043753165.1 Archangiaceae bacterium
AGCAACGTTCGAAGGTCCTTCTCGCGCGCAAGCTTCTCTGCGGTGACGGCGTTCGCCTCGAGCACCACGGGCGAGAGCTTGCGGCGCGAGAGCTCGGCGCTGATGAGCGACGCGACCGCGCGGGCGAGTGCGGGCGTGGGTGCATCGACCTGAATCGCCACCGGCGGCTCGAGTGGAATGCGGGTGGCCTGGTCGACCACCGTCTTCGCGAGGCGATCCACCGACGGGCTCGCGACCGTGGCGTGCAGAAGAAGGAGGAGGACGAACGACACGCGCTACCGCCGCTTCCCATCGTTGATGAGAAAATCGTTCGGGTCCACCTGCCCGGGCGGCGGGGCATCGGCGGTGGGGGCGGTGCCGTCGAGGAACCATTCTGTTCGGCCGGGCACCGACTTGCCCGCGAGCAGGCCGCTGACGGGGTCGATCTTCGCGATGGAAATTCCGGGGGGCACTTCGAAGTCCCGTACGGGCAGCCCCTGGTGCGCGACCTTCATGAACTCGAGCCACACCGGCAGCGCGGCCTTGCCCCCCGTCTCGCCCGGCCCAAGCGGCGTGTGATCATCGAAGCCGACCCAGGCCGACGCGACGTAGTCGGCGGTGTAGCCACTGAACCAGGCGTCGCGAAATTCCTGCGCGGTGCCCGTCTTGCCGGCGGCCGGGCGATCCAATTCCTTCACCGCAGTCGCCGTCCCTTCCTCGACCACGCTGCGCATCATCGAGGTCGCGAGGAAGGTGACCGCGGGCGGCAGCGTCTCTTCGAACGCGGCGTGGTGTTCTTCGAGCACGGTGCCTTTCGCATCCGTCACGCGCACCAGCATCACCGCTTCAGCGTATTTTCCCTGCGACTGCAGCGTCGTGTACGCGTTGGCGATCTCGATCACCATCACTTCGCCCGTGCCGAGCGCGAGGGTGAGGTTGTCGGGCATGGGCGAGTGGATTCCCGCCTTCGACGCGAAGTCCGTCACGGCTGCGGGCGTCAGCGCTTCGATGAGCCGCACCGAGACGGTGTTCTTCGATTTCGTCAGCGCCTGCCGCAACGTCATCGGGCCCTCGAAGCCGCCCGCTTCGTAGTTCTTCGGCTTCCACGATTTGCCCGTGTACGGGTCCCGCACGGTCTCGGGCGCATCGTTGACGACGCTGATGGTGGTGAAGCGGCCAGAGCCGACGGCGGCCCCGTAAAGAAAGGGCTTGAACGACGAGCCCGGCTGGCGGCGCGCCTGAATCGCACGGTTGAACGGCGAGGTGCCGAAGTCGTAGCCGCCGACCATCGCGACGACTGAACGATCGACGGGGTCGATGGCGAGCAGGGCCCCTTGCACGGTGGGCGTCTGGGCGAGCGTCGCGTCGGTGCCTTTGCCCAGCCGCACGCGCACGAGCTCGCCGGGCTTCACCACGTCGCTCAAGCGAACGGGCGCCGACCCGACTTTGCCGTCTGCGCTGCGCGGCCTCGCCCACGAGACGCTGGCGAACGACAGCTGCACGCTGCGGCCGATGAGGTCGACCTGGGCGCTGGCCTTCTTGTCGTCGACGGCGCTGACGAAGCCCACGGTCTCGGCCCCTTCGGCCAGCGTCTTCAGCGGCACGGCGCGAACGAGCTGCTCGTCTTCGGTGGGAATCGGCTCGTCGGGGTCGCCGACCTCTTCGGGGTCTGCGCGCGGGTCGAGGCCGGGCTCGACGGCCGGAGCGGCAGACGCGAGCGCCGTGAGATCCGCCACCAACACTTCGTCGGGGCGCCGGCGGCCTGCTTCGTCGACGCGGGTCTGAATCAGCGGGCGAAGGCGGGCGAAGCGCGCGGCGTCGATGGTGCCGACGGAACCGCGATAGCCCTGACGGCGATCGACGGCCTCGAGGCCGATGCGCACCGAATGCTCGGCCGCCGCCTGCAGGCGAGGGTTCATCGCGATGTCCACGCGCAGCCCGCCTTCGAGCACCGCCTTGTCGCCGTAGCGCGCGACGAGCTGCTGGCGAATTTCTTCGGCGTAATACGCGCCCACGACGGGTGGGGGCCGCGGGCCGAGGACGATGGGCTTCTCGAGCTCGGCGTCGATGAGCTCTTTCTTCACGAACCCCTGCGCCGCCATCTGCCCGAGCACGTAGCGCTGGCGAAGCTTCGCCTTCACGATGCTGGTGACGGGGTTGATGCGCTGCGGAAGCTGCACGGTACCGGCGAGCACGGCGGCCTCGCCGGTGCTGAGGTCTTTCGTGTGCTTCCCGAAATAGAAGAGCGCGGCTTCTTCGACGCCGTACCGCTGCTGCCCGAACCAGATGGTGTTGACGTAGAGGTTGAGGATTTGATCCTTCGTCAGCGCTTTTTCCATGCGCGGGGTGAGGATCCACTCGCGCATCTTGCGGGCGAACGTGCGTTCCTGGCTGAGCAGGAGGTTGCGGCAGGCCTGCTGGGAAATCGTGGACGCTCCGCCGGCGCGTTTTCCCGGGCGAAGGGCCTTGAAGCCGGCGCGGATCATGCCGAGAAAATCGACGCCGCCGTGCGTGTAGAAATCGGCGTCTTCGGCGGCGAGAAACGCGTTCTTCACATGCGGCGGGACGGTGGTGATGTCGACCCACGTTCGGCGTTCGCGGAAGAACTCGGCGCACGGCACGCTGTTCTGGCCGGGGCAGTACACCTTCGTCACCTGCGGCGGGCGCCACGTTCGCAGCTCTTCGACCGACGGAAGATCGCGCGAGAAATACCAGTACGTGCCCGCGCCGATGCCCGCGACCAGACCTGCGGCCACGATGCTGAAGATCAACAGTCGGCGCAGCCACTTCCACACGCGCTTCATCGGCCAGACACCTTAGTCGTGCAGGGGGAGTTGGGGACGCTTCCGTTCTCGAACGGCGGTCGGTGAAGGCCGGATCGCGGCGGCCCTTTCGACTTCGCTCGAGATGTCCTGGGGGCGGCGAGAAATACGGGCCGGGCCGGGTGGAACGTCATGCACCGGGTCGAGCGCGAGGGGAACGTGGCGGGCTTCACAGGCCATACGCGACGTTCTGCCTTGAGGCTCGAGCCGATGCGGGCGTTACCACCCGGCCCGCCACTATCAGTTCTCAGGCGCCATGTCCTGCGGCGCTTCCTGCTCGAAGTCGAATTCCTCGAAGGCACCGACGCGGGCAACCCGCGCCGCATTCACGCGCGCCTTTACGTATTTCGGCGAGAGCGTGGTGGACGTGAGGTACGCCTGCTTCGCCTCGTCTTTGCGGCCGACGCGCTCGAGGGCGACGCCCAGGTTGTTGTGAACGTAGGCGGTGGTCGGCAGCAGCTCGGCTGAACGGGTCAGCACTTCGACGGCCTTTTCGTTTTCGTTGGCGCGCAGGTACGCGAGGCCCAGGTTGTTCAGCGCCCAGCCGTGGTCGGGCTTGAGCTCGATGGCTTTGGTGAACATGAAGATCGCGTTCTGCAGCTCACCGTTGCCGAGGTAGCCGAGGCCCGCGGCCTGGAACGCTTCCGGGTTGCCGGAGTCGCGGCGAATCGCGTCCCTGCCCGCCAGCGAGGCGTGGCCGAAGTCTTTCACCTTCACCAGCGCGCGGGCCTGGCTCACCAGCGGCGTGGCGTCGTCGATGCGAATGAGCGCGAGGCGGCCGTACGCTTCGGCGGCGAGGTCATGCTTGCCCATCTTCGAGGTCAGCCCCGCGATGAAGCCCAGCGCCTCTTCATCGACCGGCATCGAGAAGATGGCGCGCTTCGCTTCGGTCAACGCGCCGGCGCGATCGCCATCGTCCGACAGCTGCTTCGCGCGACCGAGGTGATCGACGCCCGGCTGGTCGTGCTTCAGGCTCAAAACATCGACGGGCTCGTCCACCATCGGCTTGCCCGCGTCGAAGACGGCGGCGACGGGCGTTTGAACCACCGGCGCGGCGGCCTGCTTGACCGGCAGCGGTCTGGGCACGGGTTGGAATTCGTCCTGGCAGGCGGCGAAAGAGAGGACGGCGATGCAGCAGGAAACGAGGCGCTTTTTCATGGGGTCTCGGAAAAGAGGAACTGCGGGGGTTCGCATCACTTCCAAAGCGACCGCCGTGCCATGGGCCAAGTGTCCGTAGGCGTTCGAGGTCGAGCCGAAGGCGTGGTTGTGCAGACACGGTGTGCTATCCGCACGCGCGTCATGTCTTCCGAGCTCGAGAAAGAGGTCGCCCGCCGGCGGACCTTCGCCATCATTTCCCACCCCGACGCGGGCAAGACGACGCTCACGGAAAAGCTGCTGCTGTACGGCGGCGCGATTCGCCTCGCGGGCAGCGTGAAGGCCCGGCGGGCGAAGCGCCACGCGACGTCCGACTGGATGGAGCTCGAGAAGGAACGTGGCATCAGCGTCACGAGCTCGGTGCTGCAGTTTCCGTATCGCGGGCACGCGGTGAACCTGCTCGACACGCCGGGCCACCAGGACTTCAGCGAAGACACGTACCGCACCCTGGCGGCGGCAGACGCGGCGGTGATGCTCATCGACGCCGCGAAGGGCGTCGAGCCGCAGACGATCAAGCTGTTCAAGGTCTGCCGGATGCGGGGGATTCCAATCTTCACGTTCTGCAACAAGCTCGACCGCTACGGCCGGCTGCCGCTGGAGCTGATGGACGAGCTCGAGAAGGTGCTTGGCCTGCGCGCCTACCCGATGAACTGGCCGATTGGCTCGGGCCCCGAGTTCCGCGGCGTCTACGACCGCCGGAAGAAGACGGTGATCCTGTTCTCGTCAGAAGGAAATCACGGCGAATCGGAAGTGACCGAGCGCGAGATTCCCCTGGCGAGCCCCGAGATTTCTTCGTTCTTGAGCGAAAGCGAGCTCGAGAAGCTCAAGGAAGACATCGAGCTGCTCGACATCGGCGGCGACGAGTTTTCCGAAGCGAAGGTGCATGCGGCCGAGCTGTCGCCGATGTTCTTCGGGTCGGCGATGACCAACTTCGGAGTGCGGCCGTTTCTCGACGCGTTCCTCGATCTGACGCCGCCACCGTCGGGCCGCATGAGCGACAAGGGCTTCATCGAGCCGACGAACGAGAAGTTCTCGGGCTTCATCTTCAAGATTCAAGCGAACATGGATCCGTCGCACCGCGACCGGATCGCGTTCCTTCGCGTGGTGTCGGGCCACTACGACAAGGGAATGTCGGCGTACCATTCGCGCCTCGAGAAGAACGTGCGGTTGGCGAAGCCGAGCCAGTTCATGGCCGCCGAGCGCACGGCGATCGAAGACGCGTGGCCGGGTGACGTCATCGGGCTGTTCGACGCGGGGCAGTACCGCATCGGCGACAGCCTCGTCGAAGGCGGCAAGTTCGAGTTCGAAGGGGTGCCGCGCTTCTCGCCCGAGCACTTCGCGATCGTGCGGTCGAAGGATCCGCTGAAGCGCAAGCAGATGGAAAAGGGCATCGAGCAGCTGTCGGAAGAAGGCACGGTGCAGGTGTTCCACCAGCTGCAGATGGGCATGAAGGACCCGATCGTCGGCGTCGTCGGAGCGCTGCAGTTCGAAGTGCTGCAGTACCGCGTCGAGCACGAGTACGGCGCGAACATCGTCATCGATCGCCTGCCGTTCACCACCGCGCGCTGGGTTGTCGGTGAGAAGTTCGACCCCAAGGTGTTCGACTGGGAAGGCAACCGGCAGACCGTGCAGGATCGCGATGGCTTGCCGCTGGTGCTCTTTCAGGACGAGTGGGCTCTGCAGCACGCCGAATCGAAGCACCCGGAGCTCAAGTTTCTGTCGGCCGCTCCGCAGATCAAGGGCACGCAGTTTGTGACCGTGCCGACGTAGGCCGGCGACTTCAGTGCGGCTGGGTGCACGCGTCGGGCGCGTTGATCGTCTCGATCAGCGTCGCGGTGACGGGAATCAGCCGGGGCGTGACGCGGTAACGATCAGCGCGCGTCTTCAAGAACACCGAGTCTTCGTACGACCCGACGCGCACGCCGTTGCGATCGAGCGCGAAGAGCTCGCTGACCCCGTTGATGCCCAGCACGTACGAGCCGGGCTCTTCGCCGCCTGCCTGAAAGTACGGGCTCGTCACCTGCCCGCCCAGCGTGTGCCAGCGCTTCGACGACGGCAGCGCGACGACGCCCGGGTGCGCCTTCATCAGCGCGAGCATCAGCCGGGGCACGTCGTTTTGCGACAGCGGTGCCTCTTCGATCAAGACCTGCGCCT
>JAYUXE010000089.1:0-2561 GCA_043753165.1 Archangiaceae bacterium
GACGGGGTCTGGGATTCGCCGGTCAAAGCTCAGGCGCAACGTGCCTTCGTGGCGACGGGAAAACCGTTTGCGCCCCGCGCGTGGGCCGATGCGGAAAAAGCGATCGACGGCTACGCCGCGCGGTGGCTGCAGCTGCGGCGCGAGGCATGCGAGGCGAAGGAAGACGCACAGGACGAGGCGCTGGGCCGGACCATCGTGTGCCTCGGCCGCCGGCTCAACGACGTGCAGGCCGTCGCGCAGCTGTTCACCCGGGCCGATGCGGACATCGTCGAACGCGCGGTGGCCACGTCACTGGCGCTGCCGTCGCTGGACACGTGCACCGCGACGCTGCCCGTTGCGACCGCCGCGGCACCCGAGATCGAAGCGCTTCGGGCAGAGCTCGCCCAGGCGAAGGCGCTGTTCGACGCCGGGAAGTACGCCCAGGGTCTGAAGCTTGCCCGTCGGTTGCTGGCCCGCGCGATCGCAGCGGGCGACCGGGGCACCCGCGCCGAGGCCGAGCTGCTGACGGGGATTCTTTCCTACCGCCAGGCCGATGCGCCGGGCGCGATCACGATTCTCGAGCAGGCGGCCCTGCACGCCGAGGCAGCCCGCGAAGACGAGCTGGCGGCGCGCGCGTGGATTGAACGAATTGGTGTCACGGCGTTGACCGGGTCGAGCTTCGAAGCAGACGCTTCGGGCCGGCATGCCCGGGCCGCCGTCGATCGCATCGGGCCCAACGACGAGCTCGAGGCGATGCTGGCCAACAACCTCGGCGTGCTTGCCTGGTCGCGCCGGAAGTACGACGAGGCCGTTACCGAGTACCAGCGCGCGATCGCGCTGCGGCAGAAGGCGTTCGGCCCGAAGCACCCGCTGATTGCGCGCGGGTGGACCAACGTCGGCGCCGCGCTGAAGTCGGCCGGAAAATACGACGAGGCGATCGCGGCGTACCGCAAGGCGCAGGCGATCGAAGAGGCGACGCTGGACCCGTCGCACCCCGCTGTCGCAGAGACGCTGAACAACCTCGGCAATGCGCTGCTCGAGAAGGACGACTGGCAGGGCGCGCTGGCGGCATTTCGAAAGTCGCTGCAGATCAAAGAGGCAGCGTTCGGGCCGGACTCGGTGTCGGTGGCCGTCACGCTCACCAACCTCGGCGCGGTTCTGCTGAGGACGAAGGACTTCCAGGAAGCGCACGACGCGCTCGAACGTTCGCTGACGATCAAAGAAGAGGCGCTGGGCGGGCACACGATGACGGTGGCGCTGACATTGACCAACCTCGCCGCGGTCGAACGGGCCCTGGGCAAACCGGCGCGCGCGATCGACCTCGATCGACGGGCGTTGATCATTCGCGAACGCGAGCTCGGCGCCATGAACGTCGACCTCGCGTACAACCTGATCGGGCTCGGCGAGGCGCTGGCTGCGCTGAAGAAGCCGGGCGAAGCGATTGCGCCGCTGGCCCGCGCGCTTCAGATTCGAGAGCTCCTGCACGACCGCCCGAAGTCGATCGCAGAGGCGCGGGTGGCGCTCGCTGCCGCGCTGGTCACGACCCGGAAGCCGGCCGACCGCAAACGCGCGGTCGAGCTCGTTCGAGCCGCGCGCAACGAGGACGCGGCGAACGTTCAGGCCGCCGCGCTCGAGGCGTCGCTGCGGAAGAAATGAAGCGCGCTACGTCGGCACGAGCTGCGCGGCGACCTTCTCGAGATCGGCCAGGGTCTGCACGGTGACGACCTGGTGAACGGCCTTCGAATAATTCCCCATCTCGGAATCGCCGAAGCCCCACGATGTCTTCGGCTCGGTGCAGATCCACACCACGCGCTTCGCCTTGCGCTTCAAGTCCTCGAGCGCCCACACGTTGGCCGGGTTGTAGTTGTTCCGCCCGTCACCGATGATCAGCACCGTGCTGCGCCGCGAGATGCTGCCCAGGTACCCCCGCGAAAACCGCGCGAGCGCGTGCCCGTAGTTGCTGTTGCTGGCGACCGAGATCACCTTGCCGGCGGTGGCCAGATCGATCGCCTCTTCGACGTCGGTGTCCTCGAACAGCTTCGTCACCTCGCCGATTTCCGAGACGAAGACGAAGCTGCGGACGCGCGTGAAGAGCTCCTGCATCGTGTACGCGAACAGCAGCATCATGCGCGACGCGTTGCGCACCGAGTCCGAGACGTCGCACAGCACCACCACCTCGGGCCGCTGCGGCCGCCGCGTGCGGAAGTGCGGCACCATCGGAATCCCGCCGGCTGTCATGTTCTTTCGAAGCGTGCGCAGCGGGTGCAGCGCCCCTTTGCGCTTGCTGCGCCCGCGACGCACGAGCCGCGACTTCAGCTTCTCGGCCATCGCCCGCACCGCCCGCTGCGCCTGGTCGACCTCGGCCCGCGACAGCGTGTGAAACGCACGCTCATTCAGCCCGCCCGTCGCCTTCTTCAGCCGCGCCTTGCCCTGTCGATCGACCTCGGCCCGCGCGGCGTCTTCGACCTTCCGCATCGCCTCGCTCAAGTACCGCGACACGACCTCGACGCCACCGTCCGACAGGCCGCGCCGCCCGAGCTCGCCCTGCAGCGTCTGCAGGTCCGACCGCATCTGGTCGACCC
>JAYUXE010000090.1:0-2559 GCA_043753165.1 Archangiaceae bacterium
GCAGTGACGAACACCTTGTCGGTCGCGAACATCGGGTAGAGCCCGTTCGAGTCGACCGCCTCGAGGCTCACTTCGAGCCGGCTCGCCGCCGCGGCGCGCATGTGCGGCAGAAAGAACACCGGCGAGTCGTCCGTCACCACCGCGCACGCTTCCTGCGCGAGCATCTCGAGCAGGCCTGCCCCGGCGCGCGGCCGCGGCTCGACGTACGAAAAGTAGGTGACGCCCGCGCTCTTGCACTTGCGGCGGTTCACTTCCATGCCCTCGAGCACGAAGCGGTGGAAGCGGTCGTTGGCCCAGCGGTAGTCGCACCGCAGCGGCTCGAAGATCAGCAGCGGCCGGCGCTTTTCGCGCGCCAGCTCGACTGCGCGATCGAGCGCAAAGTTGCCTTCGAGTCGGCGGGCGCCCGTCATCCAATAGAGGACGTAGCTTCCGCGCGACACGACAGGCTGTTCGTTCAGCCGGCGAATTCGTACGAGAGGAACAGTCAACGCATCACCAGTCTCACCAACAAGGCGACGACTTGCGAGATTTCTTCATCGGTCAGGGCTCCGTTTTTCGAGAATAGCAACGTCCCGGCCCCGTCGAGCACCGCCACGGTGGATCCCTTTCCGGTCAGCGCCCACGGCTTTCGCTTCAATGCCCCCCGCCAGTCGAGGTAGACGGGCAGGCCGGAGGCCTTTTCGGCCCTCTTTACCGCCGAGACGACAAAACCCTTCGCGGGAAACCAGTCGTACCCTTCGACGTCCGCCACCGCGACCACCCGGACGTGCGACCTCAGCGCCTGCTTTTCCCCCTGCAGCGCGAGCTCATTTTTCAGCTTTTGGTTCTGGTCTGTGCCGTCTTTGTCTTCGTAGAACAGCACCGTCGGCTTGCCCCAGAGCTCCGAAAGCTTGACCGCGCCCCCGCGCGTCGTGTCCAACGTCGCATCCAGAGGCTGGGCAAAGACAGGAAAGCCGAGGCCGCACAGCAGGATTCCGACCCAGCGAAGCTTGCCCACCGTCATGCGCGACCATATACAAACCATAGACAGTGGCGACAACGCTGCTTTCTTCACGGAGTTTCCTGATGTCGCAGATCGCCGCCCGCCCGACCCGCAATCCACTCGTTCGCTTTGCGCTCGAGCTGGAACCGCTGCTCGAGCAGTGGGCCTCGGCGCCTGACGAAGCGGCGCTGGATCCGCTGTGGCAGCGGGCGCAGACGCAGGTGCGCGGCTACACGCTGCGGTCGGCGAAGCGGGTGCGGCCCACGCTGGTCGCCGTCGGGTGGATGCTGTCTCAAGGCTCGCGGAAGTGGGACGCGATCCCCGAAGAGGTCGCGCAGTTCGGCGTGGGCCTCGAGCTTCTTCACACCTTCATGCTGGTGCACGACGACGTCGCCGATCGCGCAAAGGTGCGCCGCGGCGGGCCGTCGCTTCACCAGATGCTGGGCGAAGGCCGGCTGGGCGAAGACCTGGCGATCGTCGCTGGTGACCACCTGTACGCGCGCGCGATGGAGGCGATGATCTCGGCCCCGTCCGCGCACGCGGTCGCGGCCAGCCGCTTCATGCTTGAGGTCTGCCGCCACACCGCCGCGGGCCAGCACCTCGACCTGTCGTTGTCGCGCGCCCGGCTGGAAGACGTCGGGTTGTTTCAGACGCTGAAGGTCGCGCACCTGAAGACCGCGCGGTACGGCTTCGTCGCTCCGCTGGTCTGTGGGGCGATGCTCGGCGGCGCCACCGACTCGCTGCGCAAAGGGCTCGATCGCGTCGGACGTCTCGCGGGCCTCGCGTACCAACTGCGCGACGATCTGATCGGGCTCTACGGTGACGACAAGGTGACCGGAAAAGACGGCGGCGGCGACTTCTTCGAAGGCAAGCGCACGTTTCCCGTCGTCGCGGCCTGGTCGCGCGCCGATGCCAACGGCCGGCGAACCCTGGAAGCACTGTGGAACACGCGTGCCACGCCGCAGCTCGCCACCGCCCGGCTCGAGGTCGCGCGCTGGGGTGGGGTGGCCGCATCGCAGCGCATCGTCGATCGGCTGACGCGTTCGGCCCGGCGCACGCTGGCCACCCTGGGGCACGGCGTCGCGGTCGACTTTCTCGACGACATGCTCACGGGCCTCGCCCGGAGAGTCGCGTGAGCAAGGTGATCGTCATCGGTGCAGGCGTCGGCGGGCTCACCGCGGCGATGCGGCTGCAGCACGCGGGCGTCGACGTCGAGCTCTTCGAAAAATCCACGGCGCCGGGTGGTCGCTGCGGCCGCGTGCAGCTGGGCGACTTCCGCTTCGACCTGGGGCCCACGATTCTGCTGATGCCCTTCGTGCTCGAGCAGTCCTTCGCCTCGATCGGCCGGAAGCTTTCGGACCATCTGGAACTTCAACGCTGCGACCCGCACTACCGGGTGCACTTTCGCGACGGCTCGCGCGTGGTGCTGTGGACGGATCGCGAAAAGATGAAGGCTGAGCTCGAGCAGATCGAGCCCGGCAGCTACGCGAAGTACGAAGCGTTTCTCGAGAAGGGGAAGGCGCAGAATGACGCCGCCTTCGAGCACTTCATCACCAAGCACTTCGCCAGCGTGCTCG
>JAYUXE010000091.1:0-6099 GCA_043753165.1 Archangiaceae bacterium
GGCGCGGGGACACGCTGGTGGGGGCCGCTCCCGCGTGGCTCAAGCACCACAGCATGGGCGAGTACGTCTACGACTTCGCCTGGGCCAACGCCGCCCGCAGCTTCGGCATCGAGTACTACCCGAAGCTGCTCGTCGGGGTGCCGCTGTCGCCGCTGACCGCGCGACGCTTTCTCTCTGCGGCGAACGAAGACGCCGCAGTGATTCGCAAGGCGCTGCTGGACGCGGTGCTCGAGCTCGGCCGCAAAGAAAAGCTGTCATCGGTGCACGTCATCTTCCCGCCCGAGTCGGAAGCGGCCGCGCTCCAATCGCTGGGCCTCTTCCGCCGCATCGGCATGCAGTACCACTGGGTCAACCCCGGGTACCGCACGTACGCCGACTACCTGTCGCGCTTCGATTCCAAACGCAGACATCAGCTCAAACACGAACGCGCGGCCGCCGCCAAACAAGGCGTCGCGCTGCGCACGATTCGCGGCGACGAAGTCGGCAAAGAGCACGCGCAGCTCGCCTACCGCTTCTACGAAAACACGGTCGAGAAGAACGGCTGGGGCCAGGTGCAGCTCAACCAGGACTTCTTTCTTCGCGCGTTCGAGTCACTCAAAGGCAGCGTCGAGCTCGTCGTCGCCGAACGCGCGGGCAAGACAATCGCCGGTGCCTTCAATCTTTCGACCACCGAACGTTTGTTCGGCCGCTACTGGGGCTGCTTCGAAGAGGTCCCCTTTCTTCATTTTCATGTCTGCCTCTACCACTCGGTCGATGACTGCATTCAGCGCGGCTTGAAGGTCTTCGAGCCCGGCGCCGGTGGCGAGCACAAGATTTCCCGCGGCTTCGTCCCCACCGCGATTCACAGCGCGCACCACGTCTATTCGGCCCCCTTCAAGGCGGCCGTCGTGAATGCCTGCGAGCGCGAGCGCGAGCAGGTCAACCAGGTGATTCTCGAAGCCGAGCAGATCGCCGGCCTCAAGCCGTGGGTGCAAGGCGCACCTTTGGCTGCCTCTGCCGACCCCAGAAAGTAGCCCCGGGTTGCGGTGTGGACTGCCAGGCGACAGGGGTCCCAACGCTTGGCCTGACCGTCCTCAAAACGGCAAAAAGATCGCGCGAAAGGCGAGGTTTTCGGCCAACGTGGATCGCAACCACGGTCTCACGGAGTGCGAGAATCTGTTCACTCACCCGCACTCCTTTTCAGGGGGAAACACACAAATGGCTATCCAGAAACTCTCGTCGCCCATCATCAACAAAGCGATCGGCACCAAGATCCAGGACATGATCTCGCCGAAGGACGCTGGCGCGAACGCCGCGATGAAGGAGCTCGGCGCCAACAACAAGGGCGCGGGTTCCATCTCGGGCCAGGACATGGCCGACGCGATCATCAAGGGCACGAAAGACAACGACAACCAGGCCGCGGGCAAAGAGTTCAACTCGATCAAGAAGTTCGTGAACGAGAACCCCACCAAGCTGTCGCCGGAAGCCAAGAAGGTGTTCGAGGTCTACAAGAAGGAAGTCGAGCTCGCGAAGGCCAACAAGCAGACGGGCATCGAGCCGAAGGCCTACGACAAGATGTCGAAGGCGATGAACGCCGCCGCCAAGCCCGCCGCGAGGGACGTGAGCTCGGGCGAAGCGATGGCCGAGCTGCTCAAGAACAACCCGAAAGACGGCTCCATCTCGGGCAAAGAGATGACCGACGCGATCATCAAGGGCACCAAGGACAAGGACAACCAGGCTGCCGGCAAGGAATACAAAGACATCGCGAAGTTCGTGAAAGAGAACGGCCAGAAGCTGTCTCCGGAAGCGAAGAAGGCGTTCGAGGTCTACGACAAGGCCGCCCAGGCCGCCCAGGCCAAGGGTCAGACGGGCATCGCCGATGGCGACTACAACCGCATGGTCCGCGACATGGGCAAGGCGAGCGTGGTTCAGAGCCAGGACAAGTCGATGGGCGACTCGCTCAATGACCTGGCCTCGAAGAACACGAAGCCGGGCTCGATCTCGGCAAAAGAGCTGGCGGCGGCGGTGAACAAGGGTGCTGGAGACCTGGACGGGCAGTCGGCCGGAAAAGAGTTCAAGGACCTTCAGAAGTTCGTGAAGGAAAACCACCAGCTGCTCTCGCCTGACGCGAAGAAGGCGTACGCGATGTACGAGAAGGCGGCCCTCGAGGCGAACAAGAAGGGCTCGACTTCGATCGGCACCCTCGAGCAGTTCAACAAGCTGACCGAGGCGATGGGCAACGTCGGTGCCAAGCCGGCGACGCCTGCCACCCCGTCGACCCCTGCGACGCCCGCCACCCCTGCGACGCCGGCGACGCCGGCCACGCCTGCGACCCCCGCCCCCAGCGCGAGCGGTGTCGACGCCGGAGCCAAGAAGTCGCTCGATCAGCTCGGCGCCGCGAACCCGGGCCCCGGCTCGATCTCGGGCAACGAGATGGCCGCCGCAATCAAGGCCGCCACCGAGGACCTCGACAACCAGGCCGCCGGTAAGGAGTACAAGCAGATCGCAGACTTCGTGAAGCAGCACGCCGGCCAGCTGTCGCCGGAAGCGAAGGAAGCGTTCGGCGTCTACGAGAAGGCCGCCAAGGCCGCGCGCGCCAAGGGTGAGACGGGCATCCCGACCCCCACGTACAACAAGATGGTCAAAGAGATGGAAACCGCCGGCAAGCCCAAGTACGCCGACAAGGGCATGGGCGACGAGCTGAACAAGCTCGCGGCCGCCAACACCTCGGACGGCTCCATCACCGCCAAGCAGCTCTCGGAAGCCATCAGCAAAGGCGCCCGCGACCTCGACGGCAACTCGGCCGGTAAGGAATTCGAAGACCTGATGAAGTTCGTCACCGAGAACAAGCAGCTGCTCACCCCTGACGCGCTGCAGGCGTTCGGGATGTACGAGAAGGCCGCGATGGACGCCCGCGCGAAGGGCAGCACCTCGGTTGGCTCGCTCGAGCAGTTCGACAAGCTCATCAAGGACATGAGCGCGGTCGGCGGCTCGGGTGCCACGGCGCCCACGGGCCCGGTGGCGAACAACCCGGCGCTGGGTGGCCTCACGCCTCCGCAGTTCCCCGGCCTCGGCGCGAGCCCGAAGGAGCTCGAGAAGTTCCAGCTCGACATGCAGAAGTTCTTCGACGCGCTTCAGGCGCAGATCAACGGCGGCAAGCCGGGCACCACCACCGGTGGCGGCGCGGCCACCCCCGGTACGGGCTCGACGGGCTCCACGCCGCCGACCGGTAGCACCGGTAGCACCGGTAGCACCGGCGGCAGCACCCCGGCCACGCCGACCCCGCAGGCCCAGGTCGGTGCAGGCCGCGACGTCGCCGACGAGGCCATTCGCGCCATCGGTGAGCTGAAGGAACCGCAAATCCCCGGCCCGGATGCCACCCCGCAGCAGCTCGCGCAGTACGAGAAGGACACGAAGCGCTACGACCGCATGATGGAGCTCATGTCGAGCATCATCAAGAAGCGCGACGAGCTCCAGATGTCCGTCATCCGCAAGCTGTAACAGCGGCTTGAAAGTCTAGAAGAGCACCGCGGGCGCCTTCGAAAGAGGGCGCCCGTTTCGCGTTCGCCTACTCGTGCACGTAGTACGAAATCAGCTTCGTCTTCAGGGAATCGGCCGCGGCCATGTCATTGCCCACGTCTTCGATTGCCGCCGCCACGCGCGGGTGGCCATCGGGCTGAATTCCGCCGGGCCGCACCACCGCCATCAATCGCAGCTTTCCGTCTTGCGGCACGGCCAGCGCAGGAAACCCGTGCTCTGCCGCTTCCGCCGCCTGCGCCCCGTTGGCTTTCCTCCAGCCGCGCGTATGCCCCTCGAACCGCAGCCAGTCGACCATCTGCCCCAGCGTCTGCTCGCGGCCACCGGCGAAGTGCGGCACCTCGCAGTTCATCGCGCGCGTGAAATCCCAGACGAAGATGTGCGTCTTCGATTTTCCGGGCACCTCTTCCTGGTACCGCTGGTTGTAGCCGCACGCGAACTGGTCGATGACGTTCTGCAACAGCACCGCGGTGCGCCGGCCTTCCTTGCTCTGCATCGGCGCGTTCACCGCCTTCCACGTGTCCGTCGAGATGACTTCCTTCGCGGGCAACATGCCGTCGTGCAGCACGGTGGTGACGGTGATTTCGTCTTCCTCGTCTTCGTCGAGCTTCGGTGCCGCGACGTTGCCGAGAATCATGTCGGTGTTCGTCTTCTCGTCGTCGTCGAAGCCCGAGTTCTGCATCTTCTTCTGGTAGACGTTGGGCGGCCGCACGAGCACCGGCTGAGCCGACGTGAACGGGGTCAGCATCTTCTCGGGCGCCTTCGACGGCGCGTGGTTCGCGCCGGTAATCTTCCGCATGTCCGACAGGCTCGGCAGCCGCACGCCACCCGGCACCGTGTCTTCCGAGTCCATCGTGTCGAATGGCCGCGGCTTCGCGGGCGCGGATCCGGCGACCCCGGGAGGTCTCGGTGCCGCTTTCGCGGCGATGGTCGGCACGGGGGGCCCGGGACGCTTCACGGGCTGCGTGACCGCGCCCGGCACAGCCGGCTTCTTGATCGGCGCCGCAGGGGCCGGTGGTTTCTTGTCTCCTTCCTTTCCCGCCATCTGTCGCCTTTGGACTCTACCGAAAGTCCCCCCATCCGATTTCGCCGCTCAAGCCCGTGGCGATCACAGTAGAACTAGCCCACCCGTGCGCCGGCTGATCGCAATTTTGTTCCTCAGCGTCAGCGGGTGCGGGGGTGGGGCCTCGTTCGCCGGTAGCACCTTCGACGCCAACGACGAAGGCTGGAGCTTGAACGGCGACGCCGCTTCGAAGATTGAGCTCCGTTCGGCCGGTGGCAATCCCAGCGGTCACGTCTGCGGCAAGGACTCGGTGAACGGCGACATCTGGTACTTCATCGCGCCGCCCCGGTACCTCGGCGACGCGAGCAAAGTCTTCGGCAAGCGCCTCACCTGGGACTTGAAGCAGGACAACATGTTTCAGCAGCTGAAAGGCCGCGACGTCGTGCTGCAGGGCGCCGGCATCTCGCTGGTCTTCAACATCAAGGCGACGCCCGCGAAGGAATGGACGGCGTACGAAGCGCGCGTCGACGACACCAGTGGGTGGAAGGTGGACGACGCCGCGCAGCCCGCCGCCACCGCCGACCAGCTGCACACCGTGCTCAAGAGCCTCACCAGCCTGCGGTTGCGCGGTGAGTTCGCCGACGGCCCCGACGGCGCGTGCCTCGACAACGTCTTCTTCGGCATCGAGTGACGACGCCGTGCACGAAGTGCGGCGCGTGCTGCGTCGCGCCCGACATCGCTGCGCTCGACAAACCGCTGGGCCTGGTCTGCCCGCACCTGGGGCCCGATTCGCTGTGCACCATCTACGAGACGCGCCCGCAAGTGTGCCGCGACTACGACGCCGATGCGATGTGTGAGGCGATTGCTTCGGACACACTCGAGCAGCGCGTGGCGAAGTACCTGGCCCTGTTCGGCCTCACCGCCGAAGCCGACGTCGTGAAGCGCGCCGGGTTGTTGTCGATGAAGGCGGCGCGCAAGCCGGTCAGCCCCGGCGCCCGCTGACGTCTGCACGCAGGCTTCACATCACTGGAGCTCGGCTCGACCCTGCCCGGCGTCGCGCTCTACACCGGGTTCGGCTTCGGGGTCGTCGCGCACCTCGAGCAGGCGATGCCCGAGGGGCTCTCGCTGCCGTTGGTCAAGATGCGGATGACGATTTCCCGTTGGTCAGGCGACTTCGATCAGCGCCGCGGCACCCATGCCGCCGCCGATGCACATCGTCACCACGCCGTACTTGCCCTTGCGGCGCTTCAGCTCACGCAACACGGTGCCGACCATGCGGGTGCCCGAGACGCCCAGCGGGTGGCCCAGCGCAATCGCGCCGCCGTTCGGGTTCACCTTCGAGGGATCAATCTTGAGCTCACGAATGCAGTACAGCGACTGCGCCGCGAACGCCTCGTTGAGCTCGAACACGTCGATGTCCGCGACGGTCAGCTTGTTGCGCTCGAGCAGCTTGCGCACCGCCGGCACCGGGCCGATGCCCATGATGTCGGGCGGCACACCCGCGACCGCGAAGTCCACGAAGTAGCCCAGCGGCTTCACGCCCAGCTCTTTCGCCTTCGACTCGCTCATCACGACCGCAG
>JAYUXE010000092.1:0-2551 GCA_043753165.1 Archangiaceae bacterium
GACGTCGGACTTCCGCGCCACACGCCCACCGAGACGGATTGAGCGAGGGGGATGCCGAGATTTCGAACCGTCACATCAATGCGGGTCTGGCCTGCGCCAAGTGCGACGAAGCCGATGCCAGAAGAAGTGAGCGCGAGGTCGGCTTCGGCGCGGACGTTCAACGTCTGCTCGGCCTGGTTGTTGTTCTCTGAGATTTCGGCGACGAGCGCGCCGGGGTCGACGACCGCACGGACGACGTACTTCCCCTGGAGACTCGCCGTCGGAATCAACCCGGTGATGCCGCCTGCGGTTTGACCTGCGGCGAGCGCAGGGACAACCGCGTCGGCGCCAACAAACTCAGCTCCACCGCCGAGAGGTCGCACGAAGAACCGCACCGTCGTCGCGGGCGCCGCGAAGTTCGAGCGGTTCTGAATGTCGACCTGGGCGACGGCAGCCACGCCAGCCAGCGGGCTCGGGTCGCTGAAGATGAGCAGGGGTCTGTTCGAGTCGTCGGTTGTGATTCGCCAATCTGGCTTGCCAGCCATCAGGCCGCGCACGGCGATGGCGGTGACTCGGACGCTGCCTCCGATGCTGCCGTTCGCTGCCTGCGACGCGGTGAGGAAGCTTCGAGCGGCGGTCACCTGCGGAAGGTTGGCGCCGGGCGCGACGAGCAAGGCCTCGAGGGCCATCGCGGTCGCTCCGACGGAACCGAAGCTGCCGTTGCCCTGGGCCGCCGTCCGAAGACACTGGGCTGCCAGCTGCAGCGCGGAATTGATGGGCGTGCTCGAAGGAAAACCAGGAGAGGGGACTTCAACCATGGCCCTCAGCGCTCCGATGGCTTCGGCGGTGAGCTCGACGGAGTCGCTGTTCTCGACCCAACGCATGCACCCGGATGACTGAAGACTGGCAGTGAGGGCCTGCATCGTCGTCACGGTGTGCGGCGTTCCCCCGAGGCCCGCAGCGATGTCGGTTCGCAATGACAGCGCGAGGTGAAGAGGGTCCGAGGTTTCGAAGCCGGGCGCGTGAGAGAGCAGCGCCTTGAAAGCCAGTCGCTGCCCGGTGGTCGCCAGCGCGAGCTCGCGGCGCAGCTCGACCTCGGCGTCCGGCGGTCGGGGCGCGATGGCGAGGTACAGCTCCGCGTAACGGGCAGCGAGGGTTTCGCCTTGTCCGAGCTCGCGCAGGGTCTGGAGCGCTTCGACGGTCGCGAGGATCTTCTGCTCGCCCGTCGCGGTCCCGAAGCTGCCATCGGCGGCCTGCTGCGAGAGCAGGTAGGCGAGCCCGTCTGCGACGGGGTCGGCAAAACAGATCGAGCCCCAAAGAACGAGGGACGCCGCGGCCAGTCTGGTCATCACGCCCCCCCCTCGCAGACCAGCTGGGTCTGCCGTCTTCAAATGGCCACGGCTTCGTACGGACCCGTCGGCTTTGCGTGGCGCGATGGCGCCTTGCCTGAGGCGCAGCAGTTGAGCCGAGCTCGCCGACTTCTGCAACGTGCGCCGGTGTGGTTTGTGGGTTTGCCGCGGGTTCAGGTCATTCGCGAAACGCTGCCGGCAGCGCCCGAGCAACTGCGTCAACGAAGGCTCGGGTCAGGCGCCCGGGGCGGCTGCCGCCGGGGTAGACGGCGCGAACAGGAAGCCGGGGAAGCGCAAGCCTCGGAAGCAGGCGAACCAGAGCGCCAGTGTCGAGGGCCGTCTGGCAGCGCCAGCGCGGCAGCAGCGTCACGCCGATTCCCGCGATCGCGGCTTCGAACGCCGTGTCCACGTCGTCACACGCGAGCCTCACGCGGAAGTCCTTCATCGAGATGCCCAACGGGCGGGCACCGCTTCCGTGTAGCACCGCTGGCAGCCGCTTGAGCTCGGTCAGCCCCGTGATGCTCGCGCCCTTCGTGAGCGCCGGAGCGCAGACGATTACCGCCTGGCTCATTCCCAACGCCCGCGCGCGTACGCCCGGCGAAAGCGGCCCCAGCCGAATCGACACGTCAATTCGCTGATCCAGCAAATTCACCCGGCGATCTGTCAACGACAGCTCGAGGTCGACCCTCGGGTGCTCGAGCATGAACGCGTTGACCGCCGGCACCACGAACGTCCGGCCGAAGGCTCCCGGCGCCGCCACCTTCAGCTGGCCTCGTAAACCTTCGGGGCGGGCCGACACTTCGCCCTTCGGGAAGCCATCGAACAGCACCTTCGCATCGCGGAGCAGCTGGCGGGGCTCAGTGCTGCGAGACCGGCGATTCACGCGGAATCACGATTGTATCGGCGAGCGCCATGTCGAAGCTCTTATCGAGGTCGATGCCATTGGCCCGGAGGTCGAACGCGAGAATACGGAAGTAGTCTTCCTCGGCCAGGCTGCCCGGATCTTTCCCCGGCATGTTCTTGATGACGAAGCGCGCTACGTCTCCCATCGTGCGAAACTGCGTCGTGCGCTTCTTGGCCCCCGGAGGCGGGTCGAGGGGAAGTGCCCCGTCTTTCAGACCAACGACCTTCGGGCCGTCTTCGGTCCCTCCGCCGAGGGCTCCGTGGCACTTCGCGCACTTTCCTTCGAAGAGCGCGGCGCCTTTCAGCGCCTGGGCATTGAA
>JAYUXE010000093.1:0-13243 GCA_043753165.1 Archangiaceae bacterium
AGCGTGTCCGCCGCATTCGACACTTCGCCGTTCGCCGCCTTCAGCCGGTCTTTCGCGCGGTGAATCAGCTCGCGCGTCCGCACCACCTCGTTGTGCGCCTCGTCCAGCCGGTCGACCGCCAGCGCCAGGTCATTCTCGGCCTCGAGCAGCTCGATGCGCGCCTCGTACGGAAGCTTGTCGATGACGCTGTCGGGAACCCGGCGCACGCCACAGCCAGTCGCCAACGCAGCGCAGAGCACGACTCCAAAGAGGCTTTTCATTGCAGAACCTTCGCGGTGAACGGGCCGAACACGGTGCGGCCATTGGCGAAATCGATGCCGTTCTCGAAGGTGAGGTTCAGCTGCCCCTTCACCGTCGCGTCGGGCCGGATTTGATCGAAGAACGTCATCTTTCCGCGGATGAGCAGCGGGAACACCGTGCGGCTGTCGTCGAGCACGTTGCGGCTCAGAGTCGACCGCTGCCGGTTCGGGTCGTCAGGCCGCATCTCTGCCAGGTCGATGGTCGACGGGGTGATGAGGTCCTGCCCCGCCTGCGCCCAGACGATCTTCAGCGGTGTGTTCATCGCTCCGTTCTGGTTGCGAATGAAGCGCACCGAGATTTCACCCGGCGACAACGGGTCCAGGGTGCACTCGTCCCACCCCAAATCCATCACCA
Source organism: Archangiaceae bacterium (assembly GCA_043753165.1). Classification (GTDB taxonomy): domain Bacteria; phylum Myxococcota; class Myxococcia; order Myxococcales; family Myxococcaceae; genus JAGSPQ01. The sequence goes on from JAYUXE010000093.1 coordinate 655, forward strand.
CCGACAACGAGCCTTCGAGCGCGTGCTTCGCGCCCGTGCTCGGCCCGCAACCTTGCGACAGCGCCCCGAAGAACGCGATGAAGAAGGCCCCTTTCACCGGCAGGTCTTCCACTCCGGATCCACGTCGGGGCCGGCAATCGCGCCCGAGTCTTTGATCACCGACAGCTCGCGCTTCGCGCCTTCCATGTCTCCGAAGCGGCACTTCAAGGCGCCCAGGTTCGCGCGCGCCTTTTCGTACGTCGGGTCCGATTCCAGCGCCCGGCCGTACTCTGCCCGCGCGCCCATCGCGTCGCCCTGCAACAGGTACGCGTAGCCCAGCGCCGAGTGCGCCGTCGCCCGGTTGTCTTCGAGCTCGATCGCCCGGTTCAACGCCAGCTGGGCGTCGTTCACCTTCAGCGCTCCGAGGTACTGAAGACCCAGCTGTTCGAAGTCCGCAGCGTTCTGCGTGGTCTCGGCCTTCTTCGCGAGCTCGTCGACGTTGATCGCACGCTCGGCCCCCGGCCCCCGCAGCGGCGATGCCGCGTCGTCGACCTTCTTCCGGCAACCCACCACCGCGAAGCTGAAGACTTCCAGCTGCTCGGCGCGCGCAAGGCACGCTTCGAACGCGCCATTCGCCTGGTCCTTCAGCGGCTGCGACTGTTCCTTCACCGCCGCGCGAAACTGCTCGACCTCAGCCGGCTTCAGCCCCGCGGGCACCGCAGTCGCCTCGACCACGTCCGCGATGTGCTGCAGGCCATTGCCGATGCGCCACAACGACGCCACCGCCCACTCGGCCGAGCCCATCGACGCCGACTGGTTGTAGATGCCCTGCAGCTGCTGCAGCGCCGCCACCTTCTCGTCGACCTTGTCGGCGGGAATCGCCTTGTACTGCCGGTACAGAATCTCGCCCAGGTACCAAAGCGCTTTCGCGGTGTCCTCGCCCGCCGAGTTCGGCGCGTTGGTCACGTGCGTGAGCAGCGTGATGAGAGGCTCGGGCTTCTCGTTGGTCGAGGCCATCACCTCGGCGACGATCGCCGCCGCCTGCGGGTTCACCTTGTCGAGCTTCAACACCTGTTCGGCAGTCGAACGCGCCTTGGCCGGCTGCTTCATCTTCATCTGCGCCTGCGCAATCAACACCAGCACCTCGGCCTTGCGCGAGCCCGCCTGTTCCGCAGCCTGCTCGAATGCCTTCACGGCGCCCGGGTAGTCGCCCAGCGCCATCTTGAGCCGCGCCGACGCGATGAAGCTGTCGAGGCCCGTCGAGTCGCCCTGGAACTTCTGGCCCACCTGCTCGTAGTAGCCCGCGGCCTCCGCGTACCGGCCGCCTTCTGCCGCATGCCGGCCGAGGGTGAGAATCACGTCCGACAGGTACGACGACTTCGGGTACTCGGTGATGAACCGCTGGCCGATTTGCGTTTCCTTGCGGCTGTCGCGCTTCTCGCGCGCCGCCGTGAACGCCGCGTACAGCGCCTTCTCACCAATCTCCTGGCCCTTGTTCTCGTCGGCCACCTTCAAGAGGCCTTCGATGACGTCGCCCGTCTCTTCGGTCGACTTCAACGCGAGCTCGCCCAGCGCTTCGCTTTTGCTCTCGGTGATAATCTTCTTCACGTCGGCCAGAAAGGCGGCCGGCAGCTTCGACGCGAGAAACGCTTTGCCCGTCGCCTCGATGCCCTTGAAGTCGTTGATCTGCCGCAAGCTGTCGAGCGCCAGGTTGCCCGCCACCGTCGCGTCCTTGTGCTCCGCGTGCGTGATGGCGAAGTCCTGAAACAGCTCGGCCGCTTTCTTGTAGTCGCCGTCTTCGTAGAAGGCGCGCGCGATGTTGAACTTCACCTCGAGCACGTGTTCCGTCGTCGGGTAGCGCGTCACGTACTGCGCACCCTGAAGCTTCAGCGCCTGCCGCGCGTCGGCGACCTCGAACGCATTCAACCGTTCGACTTCCCCCGGCCGCAGCGACGAGAAGTGCGAGAGCAGCGCGCCGTACAGCGCCTCTTCGTGCGTCTTCACGTTGTTCACCGTCTTCTCGCTGACCGCGTTCGACACGGCCGACACCGAGGCCAGCTTGGTGTCTTTCAGCGCATTGGCCGGTTTCGCCGCCGCCGCCACTGGCGCGTTGGGATCCTTCTTGTCCTTCGCGATGTCGAGCTTCGTCGGGTCTTCGGGGGGCGGCTTCGCGGGCTCTTTGCGCGACTTGCCTTCGTCCAGGTACAGCGCGAGCTCTTCGAACTGCCGCGCTGCCTGCGGGAACTGGCGCGCCGCGAACAACGCATCGGCCCGGTTCTGCATCATCTGCGTCGCGTACTGCTTCGGGCGGAACAGCGACAGGTACCGTTCGTAGGCTGCGGCCGCCTCGAGGTAGAGGATCTTGTCGTCCTTCTTCTGCGCCTGCACGTGCAGCGTGGTCGACAGGTCGCGCGCCATTTCTTCGAGCTCGAGCAGCGTTTTCTTCCGCGAAGTCTCGTCCTTGCTCGGATCCGTCTTCACCCCGACTGCCGCGCGCACCAGAAACGCCACGTCTTCCGGCCGGGGGTTCACCTTGTTCTTGGCGGCCTTCAGCGAGTCGTAGATTTTCTGGGCCCGCTCGACCTCGAGCTCGGGGTCGGGCTGCACTTCCATCAGCTTCCGCAGCGCCGGAATCGCGTACTCGAACTGCTGCTTGATGAAGTAGCGGTTGCCGAGCTTGTCGAGCGCCAGCGAATACGTCGCGCGCGATTCCGACAGCTTCTCGAAGTACTGAAGCGCGCCCTTCGCCGGCCGCGACTCGGTGTAGCTGTACACGAGGTCCAGCAGCGCCTCGCGCTTCACGTTGAGGCTCTTCGCCTGGTCGGTGCCCGGAATCGGAGCCGACGCTGCCGCTGCCTCGAAGAACGTCACCGCGTCCGCGTGCTTGCTTTCGTTGATGCGAATCCAGCCCATCTTGTAGCGGGCCAGGTCGTGAACCGGCGATGCCGGCGCGTCCAGAATCGCGCGGTAGTGCTCTTCGGCCTGCTTCAGTTCCGTCTTGTCGAAGTAGTAGTCGCCCAGAATCTGTTCGGCATCGAGGCGCAGCGGCGAGCTCGGGTACTTCTTGATCAAGTCCCCCAGCGTCTTCAGCATCTGGTCGAACTCGCCCATCTCGCGCTGCTCGTGCGCCAGATAGAAGGTGACCTTGTCGCCGTCCTTGAAGTCCGCGTTCTCGCGAAGGATGCGGTTGTAGATCTGCATCGCCTTCTGCTTCAGCAGCTTCGTCTCGGGCGACACCATCGCGCCCTTCTGGCCCTCGGGCCGCGTCTCGGCCTGCAGGTAATAGACGTAGCGGCTCTTCTCGACATAGAGCTCGGCCTGCCGGAACTGCAGGTCGGGCAGGTACGGCGCGTTGCGGCTCTTCGCGATCAGCTTGTCCGTTTCACCGATGCTGCGATCGACCTTGAAGATGTCGCGGCGCAGCTTCTCGATCAGCTCGCCCTTTTCCTTCTGCTTCGAGACGATCGGATTCTCGAGCTTGCTGTTCGGCCCACCCATGCCGGGGATGTTCGGCAACGCCGACAGCGACAAGCCCACCACCAGAGCGAAACCGTTCATTGGCCGGTCTCCTCGATGCAGCGGGATTTCAGCGAGAACCGGTAGTCGCGCAGCTCATCATTCCAGTACTCGTTCTTGAACCGGTAGCTCACCTGCTTGCTCTCGAGCTTCTGTTCTTCGACCAGCGCGACCAGCTTGCTGCCCTTCTTCACGCGCTCGTACAGCTTCAGCCCGACTTCGTATTCCATCAGGCGCACCTGCTCGGACGCGCGAAGCAGCTTGTCGGCCTCGGCCCGCACCGAATTCTTCAGCCGTTCGTCGTAGACCCGCGTGCCTTCCGCGCGCGCCAGGTCGTAGAGGCGCGTCATGTACGAGAACATCCGTTCGCCGAACGTGCCCGCGTAACGGCCCAGCTGCTCGCCTTCGTATTCCAGCGACTCGAGGAACTTCCGCGCCCGCTTGGTCGACCCGTGGCTGCTCGCCGCACGCAGCAAGCGGGGGTCGCGCGTCAGGTCTTCCCGTTCTTTAATCGCTTCGATCGAGTCGGCAAACCGCCGCGTCAGCTCTTTCGCCGCGCGCTTCGCCGGCAGGTAGTGGCACAGGTCGCGGTAGATGAGCGCCCGCAGCAGGTACTTGTCCGGTAGGAACTCGTCGCGAAAAGACGGCGCGTCGAGCGTGGTCAGAATGCCCATCGCCGCGTGAATCTGGCCCAGGTTGTACCGGGTCCAGGCCTCTTCCAGGTACAGCGTCGCGCGGCCCGGGTCGAGCGCCGGCAGCTTCACCAGATTGTAGGCCTCGAACGCGCCGTTGTAGTCCTTGAGCTCGTAGCGAAGGCGGGCCACCGCGAGAATCGCGTCGTTGCGCGCGTCCTGCGTCAGCTTCTCGTCCTTCGCCAGCTCGAGAAAGTCGTCGATGACTTCCTTCGGCACTTCGCGCTTCAACGTCTTGAGCCGCGTCACCAGCAACGCAAACTTCGCGCGCGACGCCTCGGCGCCCGCTTCGGGCAGCTTCGAGAAGTGCGTGTTCGCCCAGCGTTCGTTGCCGACGCGAAGGTCGACCAGCCCCTGCTGGTAGTGCGCATAGCCGCTGATGTCTTCGGGCAGGAAGCCGAGGTCGAGCGCGCCAAACACCTGCTCGTCGATCAGCACCTCGTCATGTGGAAGGTCCGTCAGTTCCTGCAGCGTCGCCAAGGCCTTCGGCAACACCTGCGGGTTCGTGCGTTCACGGGCGATGCGCGCCAGGTACACCGCACCTCCGTGACGCAGGCCGAGCTCGATGAGGCTGCGCGCGAGGAAAAACTGCGCCCACGCATAGTTCTCGTCCGTCGCCGCCACGTTCTCGGTGAACGTGAACAGCTTCGCGGCCGCCGCCTTCGGGTTTCCACCGAAGTAGTCGTTGAGCGCGTCGTCGAAGAACTTCAAGTCCATCTTCTGCGGCGTCGCCGTCACCACCTCTGGCTTCGCCTCGACCTTCTTCTCGGGCTCGGGTGCTGCCGCCGGCTTCGCTCCCGCCGGTGCCGCTTCCTTCGGCTTTGCCGGCGCTGCTTCCCCCGTCACCGGGTCCACGGGCGCTGCCTTCTTCTCGCCCTGGCCGAAAGCGCCAGCCGCAGCCAGCACCGCCGTCATCCACACCAATCGCTTCATTATTCAGTGCCACCGAAGTTCAGCGCCAACATCAGCTGGATGGTGATGACCTGCGAAATCTTCGGCTTCGACGTCACCGCAAAGACGATCGCGTCCGTCACATCCAGCCGGTAGCTGACGTACCGGTTGTGGAAGAGCCGGATGCCACCGCCCAGGTTCAGCGCAGGCGAGAAGCCGGCGACAGAGAACTTGTAGAGGCTCGCTCCGAGCAGGAAGTGCGCTTCGTAGTGCAGCACCCACGTGTTGAGCACCGAGCTCTTCCCGTAGAAGGGCTTCAACATCAGGTCCGAGCCCAGGAACCACTGCACTTCCTCGAACGCCGTCGGCGCCACGGCGAAGTCGCGCTCGAGCTGGTCTCTCAACCCGGTGCTGACGTTGAAGCTGTAGGCGCCCCGCGCCACCTGCCACGCGAGGAAGTCGCTGAAGTGCACCACCGCGCTCGCTGTCGGGTAGTAGCCCTTGTAAAAGGCATCGAGCGGCAGCGTTCCCACGCCGAGGTCGAACTCGAAATCCATCGTGTACGCGCGATTCTGAATCGCCGACACGCTGCCTGGATTTTCGAGCTCGGTGGATTGGGCGCGGGCAATGAAAGACGACAGCAACAGGACGACGGCCAAAACGCGTTTCACGTGGTGTCCCCTTCGCGAGATCGCGAGCGTCAGCGGGGGCAGATGCTCGCGATGTTGCGCGCCTTAGGCAAGGAATCTTCGAGCGCGCGCGAAGAAGATTCGCGGTCAGTACCCGACCGAGTTGAAGAGGAACGGGTAGCTGATCACCACACCTGCTCCCTTCGCCGGTGGAAACTTCCACGTCTTCAGCGAAGTGAGAATGCAGGCTTCGACCGCGCTCGACTTCATCGTCGACGACTTCGTCTTTGCGGTCGTCACCGTGCCCGAGGTCGAGATGTTCCACTCAAGAACGATTTTACCCGCGAGGCCAGGCTCACGCAGCAGCGCGCGTTCGTAGCAGGCCGACACTTCGGAGAGGTGCGAGTTGATGACCTTCGCGACCGCTTCTTTGTCGATGGTGCCCTGAACGCCGATGCTCCGAACCGACGCGCGGCCCACCGTGCCGCCAACAGCGCCCTTGCCGACGTTGCCGGCTCCGAGCGCGCCGATGCCGCCACCCCCCTTGCCGCGCAACACTTCGAGACCCTTCGTCCCCACGCCACCGCCGCCGCCCCCGCCGAGGCCAAAGGTGCCCAGGCCCGCGTTGGCGATCGGCGCTTTGCCGATGAGGTCAGCCATCTTGTAGTTGTTCTTCGCGTTCTTGCTGCCCGGGCCATTGCCCAGCTTGTCGACCGCAGCGAGCAAATCCTTCATCGCGGGGCCAGCGGCCGAGAGCTTCTCGAGCGCCTTGATTTTCGGCGGCTCGGCCAGGGGCGGCGGCTTCGCAACAGGCTTCTCGACCTTCGCGACTTCGACCGGCTTCTTCTTCGCCTCGGGCTCCTTCTTCTTGATCGCCTCGAGCTTCTTCTTCGCCTCTTCCTTCTTCTTCGGCTCAGGAGCGAGCAGCCGCACTGCCACCGGCGGCACATTCTTGCTCACGAAGTCCGGCATCTCGTCCGACGGCGCGAAGCTGACGAACGCACCGAAGAGCCCGAAGAACAGCGCGTTCAGACCCAGCGCGAGGAAGGGAAGCCGCTTCAGCGGGTTCGACCACGGGCGCGGAAGCGGCGGCTGTACGTACGCGACCAGCGAGATGTCGCCTTCGCCCGAGAACCGAACCGCCTGGCCATTCGCCAGCCCGATGAACTTCCGCTGGCCGACCGCTTCCAGCTGATCCGACGTCAGCGGGTAGAAGTTGCCGTCTTCACCGCGGCGTTCGACGGCGGCGCCAGGGGGCACGAACACGCGGTAGTTGCCGCCCTTCTTGTCGGCCAGCACCATCTGCGGCTGCGACAGGCGAAAGCCCCACAACGGCATCGGCGCGCGATCGTCGAACCCACCGATGACGGGCTTCTTCGCCGGAATCTTCGCGAACGAACGCGCGTGCTGCCGCAGCTCACCCCAGTACAGCTCGAAGAAGAGGCGAGGAGCGCCCTTGCCATCATTGGCCGCCGGAATCGAAGGCAGCGAACGCTTGCGCGACTTCGCCACTGGCGCTTGCGGCGCCGTCACTGCAGGCGGCGGAGGCTGGTTCTTTCGCAGCGCAGCGCCCGTCGGCACTGGGGGAAGTGCCGGCTTCGACTGCGCGGTGGGCTGTCGCTGCGGCGGCAGAGGCGGCGCCGCGCGCTGCGGCTCGGGCGCTGACATCGGCGGAGGCGGCGGCGGCCGCACGTTCATCTGTGGCGCGCGCGTCGTCGGGGCAGGTTCCATCGCCTCGCCGAGCATCACGCTCTCGGTCATCGTCTCGTCTTCCGCGTCGTACGGCGCCGACGACACGCCCCGCAGATTCATCGCCTTCTGCACCGGCACCGTCGTCTCGAGCAGCGGCGACGCAGGAGCCGGGTTTCGATTCCGCGTCGACACCACGGTCGCGGGCACCTTTGGCGCAAGCGGGCCCGGCAGCGCAGGCTTCGCAGCGGCCGCAGCCGGGCGGGGTGGGGCGGCCTGCGCCGCAGCTGGAGCAGGCGCGGAGCCGCCAAACAGGGCGGCGAGCTCGGGCGGCGGCGCCTGCTTGGTCGGCGCCTTCTGCGCGAGCACGCGAATCTTCAGCGAGAACGGCCCAATCGCCACTTCGTCCACCGGGCGCACTTCACACGCCGTCACGCGGTGCCCGTTGACGAACACGCCCAGCACGCTTCCCTGGTCCTGCACCGCAGCTTTGCCGTTCTGGAAATACAGCGTCGCGTGCGACTCGCCCACCGAAGCGTCGTCCAGCTTGAGGTCCGAGTACGCGCCCGAGCCGAGCGTGTACTGACCAGGCACGAACACTTCCGTGCCGACCAGCAGCCCGTCTCTCAGGATCACGACCTGGAGCACCGTGGGTTGTGCGCTCACTTCAAGTGACTCCGAGCCAGAGAGAGGACTTCGATTTCAAAGTCCGTCGTACAGCGAGCCCACGATCTCATCGCGAAAGCTCTCGCGCTTCTTGATCATCGAGCGGGTCTTCAATTCCTTGCGGTCGTACAGATAAACGGCGCCCGACTTGTTCGTCTGGCCCTGGATCAAACGGTCGTCGAAGTCGATTCGCGTTGGCCCGCGCGTCGGCGCCGCGCCACCCCCCGAATCCGCCACCGGCTCGACCGCGCCAGCAGGAGGCCGGCTGTTCAAGTTCACCGCCGGCGCTTCCTTCTTCGCGGCCGCCGCAGGCGCCGCCTTCGGTGCCTTCTTCTTCGCGGCCATCGCAGTTCCAGACATCGACAGCGCTGCGATCAACAAGAGTGACATGCGCATTCGGACCCGAAGACTAAAACGAACACGCCTCCATCGCGTCAACAAATCCACTTGACGCCTGCGCCGCGCACGCACATCCGCGCAGGATCCACGACGCTTTGATTCGACGCGCATCGAACAGCCGACACCGCGTGTCCGGTGCCGGTTCCCCTCGCGCGTGCTAGTTCCCCCGAGCGTGCGCCACGTCCTCGTCGGCTGTCTGCTTCTCGCTGCGTGTCCATCTTCCTCCGGCCCCGATGCAGGCGTCGCGGCGGCGAAGAAAGAAGTTCTGCCCCGCCTGCTCGCAGTCGGCCCACGCCTTCTCTCGAACCAGACCTCGCAGCCGCTGAGCATCTGGGGCACCAAGCTCGCTGCAGGCATGACGCTGAAGCTCACGGGCGCCGTCACGCTCGAGCTGCCGCTGACCGTGCTCGACGAGACCCACGCTTTTGCGCGCCTGCCCGGAAATCTCGAAAGCGCCGACGGCCTGGCCGAATCGCAGATTTCCGTCGCGCTGAACGGCGGCGAAGGCGACGTGCCGAAGCTCACGCTGATCAACGACACGCACTTCGCCGACCTCACCGCATTGGTCGCATCGCCCGAAGGCGCGTGGCTGTTTGCGCTCTCGAGCCCCGATGACCGCGTCTATGCGTTCGAAGTCAAGACGCGGCAGGTGACGCAGCTGCAGACGGCCGACGGCCCCAGCGCAATCGCGGTGTGGACGGACGGCGAAAAGAAACAGTGGCTCGTCGTCGCCCACCGCTTCTCGCCCACGATTCGTCTGCTTCCCGTCGGCGGCGGCGACCCGAAAGATTTCCCCGCGCTGGGCAGCGCCACCCGCATCGCCGTCAAAGGCAACCAGCTGTTCCTCGCCGAGCACGCGCGCGACACCGTCTCGTCCGTCTCGCTTCCCGACGGCAAAGAGCAGTGGCGCACCCCCGTCGGCGCCAACCCGGATCAGCTGACCCTCACCGCGCAGGGCCTCGCCGTCGGCTGCTCGCAGACGGGCGACGTCGAATGGCTCGACCCTGCGACGGGCGCCTCGAAGGGAATCGCCGCTCCCGGGCCGGGCGCTTCCATCGTCGGGGGCCACACCGCGCCCTTCTCGCAATACGTGATGAACGGCTCGGCCCCGCGCGCGCTCGCCTTCAGCGCGAAGTTGAACCGCCTCTTCGTCGCTTCCATCGGCCCCAACATCGGGCCCAACCCCGAGAAGATGGAAGTCAGCATGAACGGTGGCGTGGCCGTTTTCGACGGCACGACGTTCGTTCGCCACCTGGGCTTTGGCGCCGGCGTCACCCAGGCGCTCGCGCTCGACGACCCCAAAGGCCTGCTCTACGCCGCTGACATTGCGGTCGGGCTCGTGCGCATCGTCGACGCGAAGAAGCTCGCCGGCGCAGACGCGGCGAAGGCGCTGATTCAGGAAGTCGCGCTGCCGCCGCCCGCAGACTTCCCCCACTTTCGCCCCGAGCCTGACTTCGTCGCGAACAACCGGGCTGGCCTCGCGATTCACTCGGGCCCGCAGGCGCTCGCGCTCTCTGGCGACGGCAAGACGCTGTGGGTGCTGAACCGCTTCACCGGCACCGTCGCCACGCTCGACGTGACGCAGGCGGCGAAGGGAAGAGCAGAATGGAAAGAGCAGCACCCGCTGGTGCCGAACATCCTCGAGCAGAAAGAACGGCGCCTGGGCGAGGTGCTGTACTTCGCCGACTTCGGCCGCACCGCGATGAGCTGCGACGCGTGCCACATCGAAGGCCACATGGGCGGCGTGATGTTCGAGAAGACGAACCCGCTGCGGGTCTACCGATCGCCGACGGTGCGCAGCACGCGCGTCACTCCGCCGTACTTCACGCCCGCGTCGACGCACAGCATGGCCGAGACGTCGAAGGTGGTCGGCGGCCGCAACCGCTTCCACAACCCAGACCCGGGCCCGATCGAAATCGAATCGCTGACGCTCTACTCTTCTTTACTGGCGAACTTTCCCAACCCGTTCGTCGGCGCCGACGGTGCGCCGCTGGAATCGCTGGACTTGCCCGATGGCCAGAAGGGAAACCCTCGCGCGGGCCTGAAGCTGTTCGAGGGCCGGGCCAGCTGCAGCGGCTGCCACCCCGGCCCCCATTTCACCACCGACCAGGACCTCGCGACGCGGAACAAGTTCCTCGACGTCGGCACCCCGCACCTGCTGCCGCTGCGCGAGAAGATGCAGAACCCCCACTTCTCGGGCTTCGCGCCGCCTGCGCTCACGGGCAGCTGGGACATCTTCCCGATGCTGACCACGGGACTTGCGGGCTTGAAGGTGAACGACGATGGCCGCGTGGTGGTCGATCAACGGTTCGCACTGCGCCGCGCGATCGAAGGGTGGCCCGGCAAGCACGGGCACGCGGATCAGCTCACCGCGCAGGAAAAGAACGACCTGCTCGCCTATGTCATGTCGCTGTAAACGCGCTTAAGGTTCGCCGCCAATGCGCACCGCTTCGTGCTTCTTCGCCGCTGCAGTCGCTTTGAGCTGCACCGACGCCGGGCTCTACGCGACCGATGGCGACGGACCTTCGGGGCCGGATCGCGTCGAGATCACGGGCACCGCTTGCGTGCCCCTGGCGACGGGCGAGAACTTCCCGGTGAAGGTGTTGTTCGCGGTGCAAGGCGGCGTCGGCATCGACGCACAGGTGAAAGGGCAGGTGGTCGACGCGATTCAGTCGGTGATGGATCGCTTCTCGTCGCCGTACATCACGTTCGGCTTCGTCGCGTACCACTCGGTGGCCAGCGGGTTTCAGGGGAAGTTCGTCGACGCGACGCAGATGTCGACGAGCATCGCGAAGTATTCCGCGTACCAGGAAGCCGGCCCCATCTCGGTGCGCGCGCCGCTGAAGCTCGCGAGCTCGCTGATCTCGGGCGACATGCAGACGGGTTGCCGCGGACAAATCGCCCGCGCGCGCTACCTCGTCATTCTGCTGATCGCCAACCCCGACGACTCTTGCAACAACCCCATCTACAACGCCGGCATCGACCTCGCGTGCGCGGCGTACGGCGATGCGCCCCGCTGCACGTCGTGCGAGCTCGGCCGCGTCACCGAAGACCTGAAGGCGCTGGCGACGAAGTACAACGCCGGCGAGGTCTCGGTGCAGCCCGTCTACGTGCGCACCAGCCCCGATGACCTCGCCCGCTTCCAGGGAGCCGCCATCGCCCGCGCCGGTGGCACCGAGCTCATCGAAACGGATCCAGGTGGCGTGAAGGGCGCCCTCAACGCAATCAACTACGCCTCGCTGCAGCGTTCGCTGAAGCTCAAGCGGCTCATCGGCTTCAACCGCAACGCGATTTCCCGCGACGGCGTGACGTACGTCGACAGCGACGGCGACGGCATCAGCGATGAGGACGAAGAGCTTCAGGTCGGCACCGACAAGCTGCGGCCCGACACCGACAACGACGGCTTGATGGACGGGGTCGAGCTGAAGATGGGCCTCGACCCGCTGACCATCAACATCGTCAACAGCTGCAACCCGACCTCGGACACCGACGGCGATCGCCTCAACGACTGCGAAGAACGCGTGCTCGGCACCGACAGCTGCATCACCGATTCCGACGGCGACGGCCTGCCCGACCTCGTCGAAGTGCTCGGCGGCTCGAACCCGCTGCTGCCCGAAGACCTCAACGACGACGACCGCGACGGGCTCACCAACATCTCGGAAATCATCGCCCACAGCGACCCGCGATCGGCAGACCTCGGCTACCAGGTCGAACGCGGCTACGGCTACTCGGTGAAAGACGCCGACCCGACCATCGATGGGCGCGCCTGCTACGACCTCAAGGCCTACAACATCACGCTGATGCCCACGCTCGCGCGGCCCAACCCGCCCTACGGCACCATCTTGAAGGGCACCAACGACATCTACCTCTACTTCCAGGTCGGCCGGGACAACGACCCGCGCGGCACCGGCATTGGCTCGCTGTTCGTCGAACGCGTGCAGTTTCTTCCGCCCAACCGGAAGAAGGTGGGGACGACGTTCTTGAAGGGCGCGATTCGGGTCACGCCCGAGCAGTTCGTGCTCGGAAACTGATCCGCGGATCCGGGGGATCCACCCCGCAGATCTGCTGGGGGCTTCACTCCACACCCCCCACCCGATTCCAACCGTCGGCCGCCGCAACCTCTCGAAT
>JAYUXE010000094.1:0-6081 GCA_043753165.1 Archangiaceae bacterium
TTCGCCGGGCCCTTGCCGACTTCACGCGGCGACCAGCCGTAGTCGAGCCACCCGTTCTGCAGCTTGCCGCTGTAGAGCACCTCGGTGACCTTCGCGACCGCGGTGGCGACGGGTCTGGGTTTTGGCTCGGCAGCCGCCGACGGCTCGCGGCAGGCGACCAGCATCGAGAGGAACACGCCACGAAGAACCGAGCGGACGAGCACGCGCGCGTTTGTGGCGCGAATCCGGGCGCAAATCCACCGTTTGTAGGGCGGTCGGTTATGGTGCCGCCGTGGCGAAACTGCTGATCCTTTCAATTTTGTTCATGATGATCTGGATCCCCGTCCACTTCTCGCATGCCCGGCATCCAGGCGTCGGCCTGCGCCGTACGCTCTTCGGGTTCTTCGCCTACAACGTCTTCTACTGGCTCGCCGTCGTGGTCATTTATTTCACGCTCATCCTCGACCGCAGCCCCGTCGAACTTCTCTCGAAAACGGTTCACGACTGACATGACGAACCCCACCGACTTTCAACGCCCTTCAGACCCCGTCGACGCCGACCTCTTTGACTACGCGGGCATCAAGCTGTGGCTCGGCTTCTTCTGGCGCAGCCTCGGCCGCCACCGCGTCGTCGGCATTCTCTCGGGCGTCGTGGTGATGGGGCTGGCCATCTTCCTGGTGTGGGTCTTCCCCAAGAAGTTCGAGTCGCAGTCGAAGCTGCTCGCGAACCGCAACACGCTGATGGCGTCACTGGGCAACCCGCATCGCAGCAACCAGTCAGACATGGACGGCCCGACCCGCGCGGCGCAGGAAACCGTGATGGCCCGCGACAACCTCGTGGCGATGGTGAAGCAGACCAAGCTGCTCGAGCATTGGGACGCGCACCGCCACCCGGTGCTGAAGCTGAAAGACGACGTGATGCAGGCCATCGGCGGCAAGCCCAACGAAGACCAGCGCATGGACGCGATGGTCGGCACGCTCGAGAAACGCTTCAACGTCTACGCAGGCGACGGCACGGTCGTCATCGCCATCTACTGGCCCGACGGCGCGATGGCCCGCCAGCTGGTCGAGACTGCGCAGCAGAACTTCCTCGAGACGCGCCACGTGTCCGAGGTCTCTGCGATTTCAGAGACCATCTCGATTCTCGAAATGCACGCGTCCGAAACGCAGACGTCGATCGAAGAAGCCGTGACCAACGTGCAGAAGGTCGCCGACGAACGCCGCAGCCAGACGAAGAAGGACGTAAAGGCCGCTGTCGCTGCGGTCGTCGCCGCGAAGCCGAAGCCGCTGCCCGCCGCGAACAAAGAGACGCCGGTGCAAGAGCTCTCGCAGCTGAAGTTTCTCATTCGCACCAAGCGCCGCGCGATCGCCGACCTCGAAGAGTTCCGCGCGCGCCGCCTCACCGAGCTTCAGGCGCAGCTGGCGGAACAGAAGGTCATCTATTCCGCGAACCACCCGGTCGTGGTCGACAGCGAACAGCGCATCGACGCCCTGCAGAAAGAATCGCCGCAAATCGAAGCGCTGAAGCGCGACGAAGTGGGCCTGCTCGAAGAGTACCGGTCGCGCGGAGGCCGTGACGTGAACGCCGCCGTCGAGCCAGGCACCACGTCGGTGAGCACGCGGTCGACGGGTGGCACGCCGGATGTCGATCGCGTCATCGATTCGGTCGCTCCGGACCTTCGGGACGACCCGGCCATCACCGTCGCGCGCGCGCAGCTGGCGATGGCCACCTCTCGCTACCAGGACATCTTGATGCGCATCGATGCCGCCCGCATCGAGCTCGACACCGCGCGCGCCGCCTTCAAGTACCGCTACACCGTCGTCAGCCCGGCGCAGACGCCGCGCAACCCCATCTCGCCCAACGTGCCGCTGATTCTCATCGCCGGGATGCTCGCCTCGATTCTCTTCGCGTTCCTCACCAGCACCCTGCTCGACCTTCGCCGCGGCAAGGTCATCGAAGCGTGGCAGGTGGAAAAGCGGCTCAACATCCCGCTGCTCGCGTCGGTCAAACTCTAGGGAAATCACCGTGCGTGTGATCGATCTGCTGCTCGCGCTTTGCGGGCTCGCGCTGTTGGTGCCGGTGGGCTACCTGGGCCTGCTCACGCTGCTGTCGGCGAAGCTGAAGGCCCCCGTCTACGGGCCTGCGAAGCTGCGGTTCGATTTCGTCGTGCCGTCTCACAATGAAGAGCTCGGCATCGCGCGCACGGTCAAGAACCTGCTCGCCGTCAACTGGCCGGCCGACAAGTTCCGCGTGCTCGTCGTCGCCGACAACTGCAAAGACGCCACTGCCGCCCGCGCCCGCGAAGCCGGAGCCATCGTCCTCGAACGCACCGACCTCGAAAAACGCGGCAAAGGCTACGCGCTGCACCACGCCTTCGAACGCAGCCTCGCCGACCAGCAGGCCGACGCCGTGGTGGTCGTCGACGCCGACACGCTGGTCTCACCCAACCTTCTTCAGTCTTTCGCCGCGCGGCTCGAGCAGGGCGCGATGGCGGCCCAGACGCACTACGGCGTGCTCGAAGAGAAGAGCAGCTGGCGCACGCGGCTGATGCGCATCGCCTTCTCAGTGTTCCACGGCGTTCGCAGCCTCGCGCGTGAACGCCTCGGGGTCTCGTGCGGCCTGCGTGGCAACGGCATGTGTTTCTCGCACGCGCTGATTCGTGAAGTGCCGCACGACGCGTTCTCGGTGGTGGAAGACGTCGAGTACGGCATTCGCATCGCGCGCAAAGGCCACCGCGTCTGGTACGCGCACGAGTCGCACGTGCTGGGCGAGATGGTGTCCAGCGAGAAGGCGAGCCGCAGCCAGCGCCGCCGGTGGGAAGGTGGCCGCGTCGCGCTGATGAAGCAGTACGGCCTTCCACTGCTGTTCGACGGGCTGAGGAAGCGCAGCCTGTTGCTCATCGACATGGCGGCCGACGTGCTGGTGCCCCCGCTGACCTGGCTCGCGGCCCCTGCGCTGCTCGGGTTGTTCGCGGCCACCGTGCTCTCGGCAGTCGAAGGGTTCTGGTCGCTGTCCGACGAGATTTTCGGGCTCTCGGTCTTCATTCTCGGCCTGTACGTGCTGCGCGGGTGGATGCTGTCGGGCGTCGGGCTGCGTGGGCTGCTCGACCTCGCGTACGCGCCCGTCTACATGGCGTGGAAGGTGCGGCTGATGTTCTCGCGCCCGGAAGAAAAGAAGGGCGAGTGGGTGCGGACGACACGCGAGGCCGAGACGTCGTCGACTCCGCCGGGTGACGAGCCGTGAGCGCTGCCGAAGTCGGCGCGTGGGCTCCGAAAAAATCGAAGCTCGCCGACGTCGGGTTCGTCATCGCGCTGCTGTTGGGAGCCTTCTTCGCGGCCTTCATGGTCGTCGCCGGCAACGGCAGCATGGTGATGGCGTTCGCGGCGCCCGCCGGCCTCATCGTGCTCGCGGCGGTGTGGAAGCTGCCGATGAAGTACTCGGTGCTCGGCCTCGTCTTCTTGATGTGGACGGCCGACTACCTGCCCGAGTCGCCGCAGTCGGGCATGTGGAACTCGCCGCTGTACCCGATTGGCCAGTTCCTCTTCTTGAACCTGTCGGCGTTGACGGGCGTCGCCGCGCTGCGCCTGCCGGGCCTCGACTTCACCGTCGTCGTGCTGATGCTCGTCTCGCTGTACCGGCGCGCGACGAAGTCGACCCTCGACGAGAAGGCGCCCAGCGTTCGGATGCTCAGCGTGCTGCTGATGGCGCAGGTCGCGACGGTGGTGCTGCTCGACATCTGGGGCGTGAACTCGGAAGCGCTGTGGGGCAGCGGCCTGCCGCGCAAAGGCGACTTCAACGAGTCGCTGTGGCAGCTGCGGCAATTGTTGCTGATGCCGTTGTTTACCTTCCTCATGCTGTACGCGTTTCCGGCGAAGCCCGACGACCTGAAGCTGATTGCGAAGGTCGCCGTCTACGCGGCGTGCGTGAAGGCGCTGATTGGGCTCTTCTTCTACTACTACTTCGTGCGGAACTCGGGCTACCCCGTCGAGTACACGACGTCGCACTCGGACACGCTGCTGTTCGTGCCGCTGCTGGCGATGCAGATCGCCATTTTGTTCGAGCGCAAGACGAAGAGGACCTTTCGCGACCTGTTCAAGTGGGTGCCCCTGATGACGTGGGGCATGATTCAGAATGATCGCCGCATCGCGTACGTGAGCCTCGGGGCCTGCTTCCTCACCATCGTGCTGATGCAGCCGTGGAGCTCGGCGAAGCGCACGCTGCTGCGCAACCTGCTCATCCTTTCGCCGGTGATGTTGCTGTACGTCATCGTCGGGTGGGGAGCCCCGCCCGACAGCAAGATTTTCGCGGGCTCGCAGCTCGTGAAGTCCGTCATCAAGGGCGACCAAGCGCAGGCCGGCGCCGATTACCGCGACATCGAGAACTTCAACGTCCTCTACACGTGGAGCGAAAACGTCTTCCTGCCCCTGGGCTTCGGCCACAAATTTCAAGAGCCGGTGAAGCTGCCCGACATCAGCATGGCGATGCCGACGTACCAATTTCACCCCCACAACAACATCTTGTGGATGTGGACCATTGGCGGGCTGTTCGGGTTCTTCGGGCTGTTCGCCCCACTCGTCGCGGCCGTCTTCCTCGCGGCGAGAAGCTTCCGGGCGGCGACACTTCCCATCGACAGGGTCGCGTCACTCACCGTCATCTCGATGGTGATTGCGCACCTGAACCAGTGCTTCGGTGACATGGGCACGCGGAACTATTTCGGCTCGATGAACTGCGCGATCGCGATGATGGTCGCCAGCAAGCTCGCGGTGCGCACCGGGGCGTGGCCGTCGTCGGCCCCGACCGCAACACCCGTCAAAGCGCTCGCATGAGCACGGCTTCGAAGAACCCGTTCAGGGGCCACCTGCCCGCGCTGGACGGCGTGCGTGGCCTCGCGATCGGCCTCGTGCTGCTCGTGCATTTCATCGGCGAGAACCCGGCCACCAACCTCTTCGAGAAGGTCGTGGTGCAGGCGGCGTCGTACGGCTCATTCGGCGTCGACCTGTTCTTCGTGCTCTCGGGCTTCCTCATCACCGGCATCCTCTTCGACGCGAAGGCGACGCCGAACTTCTTCAAGAACTTCTACATGCGCCGCACGCTGCGCATCTTCCCGCTGTACTACGGCGTGCTCGCCGTCCTCTTCCTCGTGCTGCCCTTCATCCCCTTCTTTCAGGGGCCCGCGCTCGAGACGATGGTCGACCGGCAGGGCTGGGCGTGGGCGTATGCGATCAACATCCACATCGCGCGCGAAGGGGCGTGGACGCTGCCCTACATCGGGCACTTCTGGTCGCTGGCGGTCGAAGAACACTTCTATTTGATGTGGCCGCTGATTGTCTGGCTCTGCCCGCGGCCGCTGCTGCTCAAGGTCTGCCTGGGCTTCGTCGTCTTCTCGTTCTGCCTTCGCACCGCGATGTACTTCCGCGACGTGAACGCGCTCGCCATCTACACCCTGACCCCGTGCCGCTTCGATGCGCTGTGCCTCGGTGGTTTTCTCGCCGTCACCGTGCGCGGAGAAGGCGACCCGCAGGCGTGGATGGCGTGGTTGCGAAAGACGGGGTGGAACCTGCTGATCCCGAGCGCAATCTTCATCGTCGCCAGCGCCGCGTACAACACGCAGTACCTGTACGGCCGCAACCTCTTGAGGCCGCTGCGCGAATCGGCGTGGACGTTTTGCTTCGCGGCCATCGTCGCGTTCGCCATCACCTCGAAGAACGAATCGCTGGTCGGCCGCTTCTTCACGTCGCGCCCGATGACCTTCCTCGGCAAGTACAGCTACGGGCTTTATGTCTTCCACGCGATGCTCAGCTACTACTTCGCGACCCACCACACGCTCGCGTGGTTCGAAGGCTTCATTCCCAACCACTTCCTCGCGATCCTCGCCCAGGCCACGGTGGGCGTCGCCCTCTCCATCGCCGCCGCGCTGCTAAGCTTTCACCTGTTCGAGAAGCGCTTTCTTCAGCTCAAGCTCAGGTACGAGACCCCAAAGCCGGGCGGCGCACCCACACCCACGCCCGATTCCAGCCGGGCTGTTGTCGAGTCCAGCTGACTTCCGACAGCCGGCGGCGCGGGCATTTTCCGGTTACGCTGTTTTGCCCTTGCCCCTTTCCC
>JAYUXE010000095.1:0-13242 GCA_043753165.1 Archangiaceae bacterium
GCTGGAGCGCTGCACGTCGGACTCCGCGCCCGGAAGTGGCTGCGCGCGAACCCGGAACTGAACCTGCGCGACGGGCTCGGCGAATGGATCGACGGGTTCGAGAAGCGCCCCATGCCCGGCGACCCGCCCGATGAAGCGGGGGGGCCCGACGCGATCGACGTCGACACTCCCGACAGCAGCGGCGGAGCGGACGGCAGCTCCGACTGATTCACTCCATCCGGTAGTTCGGGGCTTCCTCGGTGATGATCACGTCGTGCACGTGGCTCTCTTTCAAGCCGGCAGAAGTGATCTGCACGAACTTCGCTTTGGTGCGGAGGTCCTCGATGGTGGCGGACCCCGTGTACCCCATGCCGCTGCGCAGGCCGCCGAGCAGCTGGAACACGTTCATCGCCACGGTGCCCTTGTAGGGAACGCGGCCCTCGATGCCTTCGGGCACGAGCTTGCCGGGCTCATCGACGCCGCCCTGGAAGTAGCGGTCTTTGCTGCCTTCGCGCATCGCTCCCAACGAGCCCATGCCCCGGTACGCCTTGTACGTGCGGCCCTGGTACAGAATCGTCTCGCCCGGCGCTTCTTCCGTGCCGGCGAACAGCGACCCGATCATCACCGTGCTGGCCCCGGCCGCGATCGCCTTCACCACGTCGCCCGAGAACTTGATTCCGCCGTCGCCGATGATCGGCACCCCACTGGTGTCGGCTGCGCGCGCGCACTCGTCGATCGCGGTGACCTGCGGCACGCCGACGCCCGCCACCACGCGCGTGGTGCAGATGCTGCCCGGCCCGATGCCCACCTTCACGGCGTCGACGCCCGCATCGATCAGCGCTCGCGTCGCCTCGCCCGTCGCCACGTTTCCTGAGATGAGCTCGAACCCCTTCGGGAAGTTCTTCTTCGTGTCGCGCACCGCATCGAGCACGCCCCGGCTGTGCCCATGCGCGGTGTCGATCACGATCACGTCGCAGCCCGCCTTGAGCAACAGGTCGATGCGCTGCTCGCGATCACCCGAGACGCCGACGGCGGCAGCGACCAGCAACCGTTCTCGGCTGTCCTTCGCGGCGTTCGGGAACACGCGCCGCTTCTCGAGATCCTTCACCGTGATGAGCCCGCGCAGCTCGCCCTGATCGTTCACCACCAGCAGCTTCTCGATGCGGCTCTTGTGCAGCAGTTCCATCGCCTCGGCCGGGCTCACCCCTTCGCGCCCCGTGACCAGCTTCCGCGTCATCACCTGCTCGACGCGCTGGGTGAAGTTCTTCTCGAACCGCACATCGCGCCGCGTGACGATGCCGACCAGCTTCTTGCCGTCGACGACGGGAATGCCCGACACGCCGTGTTCCTGCATCAGCTGGATCACCCGCGACAGCGGAGCGCCCGGCTCGATGGTGACGGGGTCCACCACCATCCCCGACTCGTGCTTCTTCACCCGCGCGACTTCCGCGGCCTGTTCGGCGGGCGTCATGTTCTTGTGAATGATGCCCAGGCCGCCTTCCTGCGCCATCGCGATCGCCATCCGCGCCCCCGTGACGGTGTCCATCGCGGCGCTCAGCAGGGGAATCGGCAGCCGCAGGTTCCGCGTCAAGCGCGTGCCCAGCTGTACGTCGCCGGGGAGCACACTGGAAGCCGCAGGCAACAACAGCACATCGTCGAAAGTCAGGCCCAGCCGGATTTCCGTAGGCAGCATGAATGGCTATTACACGGCACACGTTCTGCTGGAAAGTTGGAACGTGCCGTGCGACGCAGCAAGCTGGTTCTTCCCGTGACGACAACCGCGCCCATCGGCCTCGCCGTCAAACTGCCGTTCGCCACTCCGGAGGAATTCCTCCAGAAGTACGGCTCGAACGTCACGCGTGGCGGCATCTACCTTCGAAGCAAAGCGGTGAAGACGCCCGGCACGCCGGTGACGCTGGATCTCAAGCTCGCCAACGGCGACCGCCTCATCCATGCCTCGGCGATCGTCGCGTTCGTGACCGGGCAGAAGGGCGAAGGCATCTCGGGCATGGGCTTGAAGTTCCTCACGCTCGACGAAACGAGCCAGCGCTTCCTCGACTCGGCCAGCGCCGCGATGCCGCACCTGCGCGCCACCGAGCCCCCGCTGCCGAAGAACGTGGGGCCGGCGGACACGTCGCCCGGGGCCGTCGCTCCACCGCCGCCCGCGTCGGCGGCTCCGGCTCCGCTGCCTTCGCAGATCTCGGGGCGGGTGATCGTCGAGGGCGCGACCAGCCAGGTGTCGGCGCCCGCGTTCGAGGAGCCCACCACCGAGCCGCTGCGCACGGGCCCGATCATCGGCATCGACCTCGGCACCACGAACTCGTGCGCCGCGTTCGCGAAGGACGACAAGCCCCAGGTGCTGAAGAGCCGCGAGGGCTACAACACGGTGCCGTCGATTCTGGCGCTGAACGCCCGCGGCAAGCTTGTCATCGGCCACCCTGCCCGCGCGCAGCTGCTCACCAACCCGCGGCTGACGGTCTATGGCGCGAAACGGCTGGTCGGCCGCGCTTACGATTCCGAGGTCGTGCAGCAGATCAAAGACAAGTTCGCGTATGAGATCTGCGCGGCCCCGAATGGCGACGCCGCGGTGCGCCTGGGCGACCGCATCTACACGCTGCAGCAGATCTCGGCGTTGATCCTTCGCGAGGTGCGCGAGCTGGCGCAGCTGCAGATCAACGAGCCGGTGTCGCGCGCGGTGATCACGGTGCCCGCCTGGTACAACGACAACCAACGGCAGGCGGTGCGCGAGGCCGGGCGCCTCGCCGGGCTCTACGTCGAGCGCATCGTCAACGAGCCAACGGCGGCGGCGCTCGCATACGGCTGGGGTCGCAAGCTCTCGCAGAAGGTCCTCGTGTACGACCTGGGCGGCGGCACGTTCGACGCGTCGGTGCTCGAGTTGAACGACACCGTCTACGAAGTGGTCAGCACGGGCGGTGACACGTTCCTCGGCGGCCTCGACTTCGACAACGCGATCGTCGCGTGGCTGCTTTCCGAGTGGGCTGCGAAGAACAAGATGGATTTCGTCGGTGATCGCGTCGCGATGCAGCGCATCACCGACGCCGCCGAACGGGCGAAGTGCGCGCTGTCGGAACGCACCGAACAGCGCATCCACGTGCCCTTCATCACGATGATCGACAACAAGCCGTACGATCTCGACGTGACCCTGACCCGGGCCAAGCTCATCGAGCTCACGGGCGGCCTCGTCGACCGCACGATCAAGGTGTGCCAGGAAGTGCTGGCGAGCAAAGGGCTCACGCCGGCCGATGTGCAGGAAGTCATCCTCGTCGGTGGCCAGAGCCGCTTCCCGCTGGTGCACGAGAAGATCACCGCGCTGTTCGGCAAGGCGCCTGCGCGCAGCGTGCACCCGGACGAAGCGGTCGCATTGGGAGCGTCGCTGCTCGCCAAATCCATCGACGCGAAGGCCGGCCTGGTGCTGATCGACGTTCTGCCGATGGCGATCGGCGTCGGGATTCCGGGCGGTCGCTTCAAGCCGATCATCGCGCGCAATTCGTCTTTGCCGGTGAAGCGCACGCACATGCACCACACCACCCGGGACGATCAGGCCGAGCTCGAGCTCACGGTCTTCCAGGGCGAAAGCGATCGCGCCCAGGAAAACGAATACCTGGGCACGCTGAAGCTCACCGGCCTGCCGAAGGGGCCGCGTGGCTCGGTGAACGTGACGGTGACGTTCGAAGTGAACAACGAGTGCCTGCTGAAGGTCTCGGCAAAGGAAGACAAGTCGGGGCGCGAAGTCGTCGCGACGCTGACCACGCGCGACACGCCGGCGGCTGTTCGCCAGAAGCTCGAGGAAGAAGCGGCCGCGGCGCCGCCCGTCGTTGCGCTCGCCGCAGTGCGGGAAGAAGGGTTGTTCGCCCGCTTCCTCGCCTGGCTCAAGGCCCTGTTCGGCGGTTAGCTGGGTGGTGGGGCCCGGTGGTATGGGTACCCATATGAAGACCACGATCGAGATTGGCTCGGCGCTGCTCGAAAAAGCAAGGCGCACTGCAGCCAGAGAACGGAGCACCCTGCGTGCGCTGATCGAGGAAGGCCTGCGATCCGTGCTCGCGACGCGGAAGAAGAAGCGCAAGCCGTTTCGTTTGAAGCTGGTGACCGTCAAGGGACGCGGTCTTCAGAAAGGCGTCGACTGGTCACTTCCGCGCGACCTCGCGTACGACCTTCCTCCGGTCAACGAGCCTTGATCGCCGTCGATACAAACATCCTGGTCTATGCGCACCGCGCCGAAAGCCCGTGGCACGCGCGGGCCGCGCATCGGGTTCGGACGCTCGCCGAAGGCGCAGGCGGGTGGGCGATTCCCTGGCCTTGCCTTCACGAGTTCTACGCGAAGGTGACGCACCCGACGATTTTCAACCCGCCCAGCAGCCCTGAACGGGCCCTGCAATTCATTTCCGGCCTGTTGGCTTCGCCAGGTCTCACCCTGCTTTCCGAGAGCGACGGACATCTCGAGCGCCTTTCAGCGTTGCTGCTCGCGGGCCGGATCACAGGTTCGCGCGTTCATGACGCCCGCATCGCCGCAATCTGTCTCGAGTACGGAGTCAGCGAGCTCTGGACCGCCGACCGTGACTTCGGCCGGTTCCCTTCGCTGCGGTCGCGAAACCCGCTGGTGCTGGACCCTGGCTAACCGTTCGCGCGGCTCAGCGCTTTCTCGCGTTCGCCGATCGCCGCCTGCAGGTACTTGCCCGACAGCTTGCGGCCGATGAGCTCTTGCGCGAGCTGGCCAGCCTCGACGAGCTTCGGCAACGACACGCCGGTTTCGATGCCCAGCCCCTGAAGCAGATAGACGAGATCTTCGGTGGCGAGGTTGCCCGCCGCGCCGGGCGCATACGGACAGCCGCCCAGGCCACCGGTGCTCGAGTCGAGCGTCGTGATGCCCAGCTGCAACCCGACCAGCGCGTTCGCCAGGGCCGTGCCGCGCGTGTCGTGAAGGTGCAGCGCCAGCTGCGGCAACGGAAACAGCTGCGAAACCTCGCGCACGATCCGTTCGGTCTGCGACGGAGTCCCCACCCCGATCGTGTCGCCCAGAGACAGCTGGTACAGCCCGAGCCCCTGCAGCTGGCGACACACGGCGACCACCTGTTCGACGGACACCGCGCCTTCGTACGGGCAGCCCCACACCGTCGACAGGTAGCAGCGCACGCGCATGCCGTGCTTGATCGCCGCGGCCGAGACGTCGCGCACCGTGGTCAGCGCTTCGGCGACGGTCTTGTTCAAATTCTTCTTCGAATGGCTCTCGGTCACCGACATGAAGACCGCGGCTTCCTGCAGCCCTGCGGCGTGCGCGCGTTCGAGCCCTTTGAGGTTCGGAACCAGCGCAGAGAAGATGACGCCCGGCCGCCGGCGAACGCGTTCCAGCACCTTTTCGGCATCGGCCAGCTGCGGGATCCACTTCGGGGGCACGAAGCTCGTCACTTCGACCCGGCGCAAACCGGAATCGACCAGCGCGTCGATCAACCGCACTTTGTCGTTGGTCGCGAGCGTGCGCAGCTCGTTCTGCAAGCCATCGCGAGGGCCGACCTCGTAGACGTCGACCGCCGGCGGAAGCGCCGAGCCGACTAGGCGCTGGCCGAGATGTGCTGCTGGATCCACTGGATGATGTCCTGGGTGCTGCTGCCGGGAGTGAAGATTGCCGCCACGCCCTTCTCCTTCAACTTCGGAATGTCGTCGTCGGGGATGATGCCGCCCCCGAACACCGCGATGTCGCCCGCCTTCTGCGCCAACAGCAAATCCACCACCGCGGGGAAGAGCGTCATGTGCGCCCCCGACATGATCGACATCCCGATCGCGTCGACGTCTTCCTGAATGGCCGCGCTGACGATCATCTCGGGGGTCTGGTGCAGCCCCGTGTAGATAACCTCCATCCCGGCGTCGCGCAGGGCCCGCGCGATGATCTTGGCGCCGCGGTCGTGGCCGTCGAGGCCGGGCTTCGCGACCAGGATGCGCAGCTTTCGATCACCCACGTTGAGCTCCGAGAATCAGGTCGGTCGAGCTGCCCTGAAGCGGGCTGCCGTCGAGTGCTCCATGCACGAAAATCGTCCGAAAACCAACGCCTTCGAGCAGCGCTTCCAGCTCGTCCCTGAAAAAATACCGAATGAAATAGTCCGCTTCCAGCACCCGGCCGTCGGGCAACGTCAGCGTGCGGCGGCCGCGATCGCGCCCAGAGTTTTCATCGAACGCGACGTCTTCGACCAGGTGCGAGCCGTCGGGCAGCAGGCCGTCGAAGTGCGAGGTGGGCTCATTCGACAGCTTCTCGCGCGGCAGCGTGTGCAGCAGCAGCAGGCCGCCGGGTTTGATGAGGCGAGCAAGCTCACCAAAGAGCGCGCGAATCTGCGCGTCGTCGAAGGTGAAGACCGAGTTGTACCAGGCCCAGATTCCCGCCAGCGACGCGGTGCGGAAAGGCGGCGCGAAGAAGTCGCCGCGCACGACGGCAGCGATCGGCCGAGCCTCGACCAGCGACGGATGATCTTGATCCATTCCCAGGGTCGCGCGGCCGCTGCGAACGCCCGCTGCCAGGTGCCGGCCGTGGCCACAGCCGTAGTCGAGCACGGGGCCCGAGACGCCGAGCTCTTCGAGCCGCGCCTCGAGGTAGCCCTGTTCGGCGGCGGTGACCTTCGCGTCGAGAAAAGGCCGGGTGCTGCGCAGGTACAGCTCGCCGAAGAACTTGCTCGGCATCAGACGTCGTCCGGATCCTCGACCTCGTCGTCTTCGTCGCGACGCGCGGCGGCCGAGTCGATGACGACGTCAGCGCCGACGAAATCAATTGAACAGCCCGGCGGCAGGGCCAGGTACTTCACGATCTGCGGCGCGCGGTGGGCCAACGCACCCAGCGTCAGCGAACCGAGATCCGAGGTCGGGTGGTTCTTGTGGCAGGTGAACACCCAGCCGCTGTCTTTCTGCGCGCGGGGCTCGTGGCGGGTGCCGCGCAGCCCGTCGGGCCCTCCGGCACAGGCGCAGGCTTCGGCCACGGCCGACTGGTGGGGCGATTCGCCGGTGAGGTTCTCGGCCTCGAGGACCATGCGCTGCTCGAGCGCGCGGCGCAGCGTGGTCGACATGTCGATCACCGGCTCGTTGCCGGAAGACGGATACGTGAGCACCTGCGCAACACCCACGCCGGCGAAGCGATGCTGGGGCAACAGCCTCTGAATCACAGGCGGATGCCAGCCGCGGAAGGGGCCCCCGGTGTCAGCGCCCTCGATGGCGCGGAAGTAGACCCGATCGAACCCGTACGCCATCGTCTGCGCGTGGCCGACGCGGAGACCCTGCCCCATCGCCCAGTCGGCCAGGTGCGCGCAGAACAGCGCCGCGTCTTCGAGCAGATCTTTTCCGAAAAATTCGAACGAGAGCTCGCGCTGCGCGAGCTTGGCGAGGCCAATCGTCTCAGCGCGAAACCCGTGCTCGCCCTGCTCGGCGAAGCCGACCGAGAACAGATCTTCGGCGAAGGGATCGTCGGGAAGCTCGTCGACCTTGTGCAGGGGAAACGGCCAGAGGCGCAACACGTCGAGCCCGTAGCCGAGGTGACCCTTCGCCGCCTGCACGAGGATCTTGTGGGCGTCGGCGAAGAAGGTGCCCGCGCTGCCTTTCACCTCGCGCGTCACCGTCAGCAGCCAGCCGTTCTTTTTCGGAGCGCGAACGAAGCTCTGCGCGTGCGGCCCGAAGAGCTCGTCGTCTGCGGAAAAACCAGGCACGGGCGTGATGGGGTCGAGCGCCACGAACGTGCCGGGGGGAACCGGCATGTCAGCGCGAGGAATTGTGCCGTCGGTGAAGATCGCGAAGAAACTGCTCAGGGTCGGCATGAACTTCTGCTCTTGGAAGAGCCCTTCCTCCCGGTGTGTTCCGAGACGTCGAGATACCACGCCAGCACGCGGTTTACAGCGCTGCGAGGCGGCGCGCTGCTTCCAGCAGCACCGGATCCGTTTTGCAGAATGCGAAGCGGGCCAGCGCACGGGCCTCGGGTTTGTGCCGCTCAGAGTAGAACGCCGACGGAGGAATCGCGGCGACTCCGCCTTTCGTGGTGAGCCAGCGACAGAAGGCCACATCGTCGGCGTGGCCCTGAAGGCGCGCATCGGTGCGGGCGATGATGAAGTACGCGCCTTCGGGAACCAGCGGCGTGAGCCCGGCCCGGGTCAGCGCGTCGCACAGCAGGTCGCGCTTGGCGCGGTACATCGCGGCGAAGCCTTCGAAATACGAATCGGGCAGCGTGAGCGCGGTGGCGATCGCGGCCTGAAACGGCGACGCGGTGGCGAACGTCACCCACTGGTGGGCCTTCTGCACGGCCTTGATCAGCGCAGCCGGGCCAATCGCCCAGCCGATTTTCCACCCGGTGAACGAGAAGGACTTGCCGCCGCTGCTCACCGTCAGCGTGCGATCGGCGAGGCCGGGCAGCGTCGCAGGGCGAATGTGCCGCGCCGGAGCAAAGACGAGGTGCTCGTAGACCTCGTCGGACAAGAGGACGGCGTCGTGCTTCGTCGCGAGCGCGCCAATCAGTTGAAGCTCGTCGCGCGTGAAGACCTTGCCGGTCGGGTTGTGGGGCGTGTTGAGGAAGACGAGCCGGGTGCGATCGGTGAAAGCGGCCGCGAGCTCGGCTTCGTCGAACCACCAGGCGGGGTGGCGCGCATCCGGAGCAAAGAGGCGGACGTGGCGAGGCGTGGCCCCGGCCATCTGAATCGCGGCGACGTAGGAATCGTAGAAGGGCTCGAAGACGACCGCTTCGTCGCCGGGGTCGAGCAGCGCAACCGTGGCGTCGAAGATGGCTTCGGTGGCACCACTGGTGACGCAGACCATCGTGTTGGGGTCGACGGCCTGGTCGTAGAACCGGCGCGCGTGGGTGGCGATCGCCTCGCGCAGCTTCGGGGCTCCGTGGCCCATCGCGTATTGGTTCATGCCCCCGGTGATCGCATCGAGCGCGGCCTGCTTCACCTCGGCAGGGCCGTCGAAGTCGGGGAAGCCCTGCCCCAGGTTCACCGCCTGGTGCTCGTTCGCCAGCCGCGAGAACTCGGAAAACACGGTGGTGCCGAAGCCTTCGACCCGCTGGGCCTCGAAGTGCTTCACGAGATCAACTTCAGGATCCAGATGATGAGGCCGACCACCGTCACGGCCATGACGATGAGCGCGATCCACCTGGCCTGGTTCGAGCCTTTTTCCGTGACCTGGAGCTCGGGCGCTTCGCTGACCGCCAGCGCCGGCTGGATCTCGAGCTCTTCGCCACCGACCAGCTGCCGCGCGTGAAGGATGAACTTGTCGATGCCCGCGTAGCCCTGCAGCGCCTTGCGCGCGCGCCCGATGCGAATGTCGTCGGCGCCCGAGTCGAACGTGATGCGGTCGTGCGACGGGCCGAGCTTGCTGCCTTCGTGTTCCTGCGTTTCGCCGGTGCGCACGCCCGACGCGCGTTCCCAGATGAGGCAGTCGTCGAAGAGGTAGAGCTCTTGCCGGGTGACGCGGCCGAAGGCATCGACCCACGTGACGAGATCGGCGCCCTTGTGGCCGCGGTGCCAGATGGTGCGCGCGCCCTGTTCATCGGGGGGAGACTCGACCGCCCGAACCCGGAACAAAATGTCGATTGCCGATTGGAGCTCGGCCTCGGTGCGTGCGATCGCCATACGGAAGAAGCCCGACCCTAACGTGAGAAATCCCTCGAGTCGAACGAGGCCTGCGTTGTGGGCTAAACGCAGACGGATGAAAGCGAAGGGCCTCGCGGTGCTGTGGGTGGTGGCGTTGTCGTCGTGTCCGCCGGCGAAGAAGCCGATTCCCGAGCCCGAGCCGTCGGGGCGCTGCGAGGTCGACCTCGCCGCGACCAACCTGTTCTCGAACGTGGGCAACAGCGCGCGGGCGGTGAAGATCGAAACGGACGACCAGCGCGTCGGGGGTCCATTCGCGCAAGGCGCCGTGGGCGACTACCTGCTCGAGAACGACAAAATCCGCGTGGTGATTCAGCGGCCGTATCGGCACATCGGGGCTGCTCCGTATGGCGGCACGATCATCGACGCAGACTTGAAGCGCGCCGCCGGCCAGCCGGGCCGCGATCAGATTGGCAAGATGGCGGTGCTCTACGCATTCGGCCGCACCATCAACACCCGCAAGGTCGAGATCCTTCAGGCCGGCACGGAAGGCGGGCCCGCGATCATCGCCGCCACCGGCACCGACGCGGTGAACGACTACATCAACGTGCCGAACATCATCGACGAGTACCTGGGCGGGGTGAAGCTGGTGAAGGACCCGAACGACGCGCTGCCGCTGACGGCGACCACCTACTATGTGCTGTCGCCCGGCGAGTCGCGCGTCCGCGTGCTGACCGCGTTCTGCAACAGCGGCCAGACGAACGTCGTCACCAGCGTCGGCGATCTGTTCGAGCAAGGCGGCGTCAGCGACTTCTTCAACCCTGGCAGCTGCAAGAACGGCATGGGGGCAAAGGGCTGCACGGCGGATCCTTCGCCCTGGTACGGCTACCAGGCGGAAGAAGTGGCGTACGCGGTGCGAAGCTACAAGTTCGCGGATCCGAAGACGCCCGAGCCGCTGAACGCGCTGCTCTACGTCAGTGGAGTCGTCGGCACGCTCGCGGGCGGCGAAGGGCAGTCGGGGCTGCTGACCTGGGTCGACACCGCGGCGACCAAACGGCCCGGTGCGTTCGGAATTCTCGCCGCGGAACAGCGCACGTACCTGCGCGATCTGTTCGTGGGTCGCGACCTGGGCGATGCGCTGTCGCAGATGCAGGCGTTCGACTCGACGGCGCGCGCGCGGCTGGACGTGTCGGTGACCCGGGCGGACGACGCGCTGCCGGCGGCTGGCGTGCGCGTGGCGGTGATCGATTCAGGCATGAAGCAGAAGACGGTGCTGGTGACCGATGGGTCCGGCAAAGCGAAGGTCGACCTGCCGCCGGGCAACTACACGGTCGTCGCGGGCGAGCTCGGCCACGCGATCGAAGCGCCGTCGGCGGTCACGGTGCCGAGCACGGGCAGCGTCAGCGCGGACTTGAAGGTCGGGGCGTCGCGGCGGTTGAAGGTCACCGTGAAGGATCCATTCGGAGCCGCCACCAGCGCGAAGGTGACCGTGATCTGCCCGTCGGGCCCCTGCCCGTTCGAGACGTCGAAGTACCGGCCGTTCTACGACGTGGACGAGGTGCCCTCGACGATCGCCGCGGTCGGCTACGTGCCCGCGTCGGGGACGATCGACTTGCCCCTGCCTCCCGGCGCGTACCAGGTGTTCGTCACCCGGGGCCCCGAGTACTCGACGTGGCCCGACACGTTCCCGATGAAGGGGGAAGCGATCGACGTCACCACCACCGGCGCGACGGTGAACGCGACGCTCGCGCGGGTGGTCGACACGACCGGGTGGATGAGCGCGGATCTTCACGTGCACGCGGTCGCCAGCGCCGACAGCTCGGTCGCGAACCCGGCGCGCATCGCCTCGTACCTGGCCGAGGGCGTCGACGTGCTCGTCTCGACGGATCACGACGTGATCACCGACTTCGCCCCGCTGATCACCCAAATGGGTGCGCAGTCGCAGATCGCTTCGATGTTGGGCTGCGAAGTGACGCCGTTCGACTTCGGCCACCAGCAGGCCTACCCGGTGGTGAAAGGCGACGCGTTCGACTGGGCAGGCGGCGATGGCGCGACGCTGCGGCTCGATGAGCTCTATGCCGGGCTGAAGGGCGCGTTTCCTGGTGTCGTGATCCAGATGAACCACCCGCGCGGCAGCGGCGGCTCGTTGACGCGCCTCAAGGTCGACACCGCCACCGGAGCGAGCCACGAAAAGCCAGAGACCTTCCGCATGGTCCCCCACCCCGCGGCCACCGCGACCGACACGAAGCTGCTGTCGAATGCGTTCGATGCGATCGAGGTGCAGAACGGAATCGCGGCGAACCTCGCCGTGATGAACGACTGGATGACCTTTCTCTCGCGCGGGCAGGTGAAGACGGCGACGGGCGTGTCGGACTCGCACAACCTGAACACCGACGTCGGCGGCTACGGGCGCACGTGGGTGCGAACGGGCATCGACGCGCCGTCGGCGTTCGACGTGCCGAAGTTCGCGGAAGCGATTCGCGCGCACAAAGCGATCGCGTCGTCGGGGCCGTTCATCACCTTGAAGGCGCAGAAGACGGGCGGCGGGCCGATTGCTGAAGTTGGAGACACGGTGTCCATCGATGCGGCGGCGGGCGAGACGATCGAGCTGACCGTCGACGTACAGGCGCCCGAGTGGATGAAGTTCACCGCGATCGAGATCTACACGCACACCCCGGGTCGCGAGGCGCTGAACGGCATCGCCAACGACGCCTGGCCCGATTCCCGCCGGCTCGCGTTCAAGGAGTACGACCCGACGACGCTGCCGCTGGTTCCGGTGGGCATCAATGGCTTCACCGCGCGGAAGATTCAGGTCACCGAGAAGTTCACCGTCAGCCCGACCGCCGACACCTGGTACGTCGCGATGGTGCGCGGCAGCACGGCGGCGGCGACGCTGTTCCCGATGGCGTGGCACGGCGTCAAATGCACTGGCGGCGTCTGCACCGCGGTCGAGTCGCGGCCCACCGGGTTCACCAACGCGATCCTCGTCGATGCGAACCGGTCGGGCGGGTACGACGACTTTCCGATCAAACAGCAGCTCAGCCGGTTGCCGCCCCCCGTCACCCCGCCCGCCCGTCGCGTGCCGACCGCGCAGGAATTCGACGCAGCCCTTCGCAAGATGCTCAAGCACGAATGAAGAAACGACGCTGGGGGTTGATTGGGTTGCTGGGCGTGCTCGTGGTGCTGGGCATCTTGCGGCTGACTCCGCGTTCGACGGTCGTCGAGGCCCGCGTCGCTCCGGACGCAGCGCAGGCAGGTCTGCCCGGACGCATCCCGGGGCAGGATCAGGGCTCGCCGATGGTGCCGAAAGCGCCGCCCGTCGAGGTCCCGCTGACCAGGCCCGTCTTGAATCCGAGCGTGGTGCTCAAGCCGCTGGCCATCGAGGCGCCGCGGGGTGAACCCGGCCCGATCGACAAGCGCGAGAACGCGGGCCCGAACGCGGCGCGAGAGATGGAAATCCTTCGCTACGGCTTCGAGACGCTCGAGGAAGACGTGCAGGACTGCCTGAAGGAATGGGACGCCGCGCCGGCGAACGTGATGATCGCGTTCGAGATCGACGCCAGTGGCCTGCAGCGCTCGTGGGTCGAGCACGACGTCGAAATTCCGTTCGGCCCGCGCACGTGTCTGTCGAACGCGGTGTACGGGCTCGACTGGTCGAAGATCGTCGACCAGCCGGCGAAGCTGACCCAGCGGTTCG